>CAJCHR010000482.1 GCA_903970225.1 Actinobacteria bacterium 21-64-8
CGCGAGGCGTTCGGGATGCGTCTGCGTGAAGACGGCCGTGGGGTAGACGACGCGGTCGTAGGGGGTGGTCAACTGATCAATCCTGAGAGCCTGCGCTTTGGCCCGGATCAATCGCTCTGGCTGCACTTCGCAACCACTCGACGATTTCCCGATCATCCTCAGCAAGAATCAGATCGGGTCGAAACAGCGCGTTGAAGCAGGCGAGAGTGTGCTTCTGGTGAGCGCTGATGAAATACCCGATCTCCGTGATCAATCGCTTGCGATCCTCCACGTCGTGCGTATTCGCGAAGTCCACAAAGCCGGCCTCGTCCGTTTCGTGCTCATAATCCTGGTGGAAATACGCGCGCACCAAGTTTCCTAGCAACGGATAATCATCATCTGTCATGGGATAGGGAAGGCCGTGAGTATGTAATAAAGTTTCCCTTGATAGGCCTCTTTCTTCAGCACGACACGCACGGAGTTGAGGATAACCGACTGGGTTGAACCGCGAGCTATGCCGCGGCCCGCATTTTTGAAAGCAAACTCGAATGCCCTTTTTGCGCCAGGACTGGCCGTCTGTGCCCAGGCCCGAATGGAGCCCTGATTGGCTCGCAGGCCTTGGTAAACGGCTTGCTCCGCTGTTTCCAGGCTCGCAAATGTCGATGCCATCACTGGCGCTCGCGAGCCTCCGTTGGCCAATCGTTCGATCAGGTCGGCATCGCTTTTGGCGACATGGCGCGCGATTGTGTGCCCACCCACTCGCGAGCCCGCAGCGGCCTCATGCTCAATAAGCGCGATACGGCCGGAACGAACAGCCATGATGCGTGCAGCTCCAACGCCCAGGCTAAGGGCAAGCGGAACTGCGATATCGAAGCCGCGCCCGACCGTGGATGCAGTCGTGGGGCTAGCCCCCAATCCTGAGGCCGCCGCACGCGATGCTTCGTAGGTTAATGTTTCCGCACGGTGCCCGGTCCATGCCTGGCGCGCGCCGGCCTGAACCTGATCAAGACCCGAAGCACCGAGCGCAACCCCGCCAACCTTGGTGACCATTGTAGGTTCTGGTGCAAGAAGTAGCGCTCCCGCCCCGATGACCTCGACAACGCCGAGTAACGCCTGCGCACCGCCCCACAGCCGTGCCGAGAGCGTTTCGCCCTCACTCATCCTCTGGCCTTGAAAAATGCGCGCGAGTTGGACTGGCGTGAGGATGACCCTCAAGCCGTCTTCATCCGCATCTACTGGCACACTAGCCAAGGTCTGAACCCCTACCCAAACGCATACCCAAACCCATCGCCCTCGACCGTCACCGAGATCTCCTTGACCTCTTCCCCACTCATCTGGCGGTTCAGCAGAGCGATCGAGACCTCGGGCAGCATCGTGTTGGTCAAAATCGCATCGATCAGCCGCCCGCCGCTCGCCACTTCGTTGCAGCGCGAGACGATCAGGTCGACCACCTCTGGCGCATAGGTGAACACGATGCCGTGGCTGTCCGCCACACGCTTGACGATACGGTCGAGCTGGATGCGCACGATGCCCTGCAGCATCGCCGGCGAGAGCGGGTAATACGGCAGCACCAGCAGGCGGCCGAGCAGCGCGGGCGGGAAAACCTTCAAGAGCTCGGGGCGCAGCGCGGTGGCGAGCGGCTCGGGGTCGGGTTTCATCTCCTCATCCTCGCTCATCGTGGTGATGAGGTCGGTGCCGACATTGCTGGTCAGCAGGATCAGCGTGTTCTTGAAATCGATGTAGCGGCCCTCGGCATCGTTCATGAAGCCCTTGTCGAACACCTGGAAGAACATCTCGTGCACGTCGGGGTGCGCCTTCTCGACCTCGTCGAGCAGCACCACCGAATAGGGCCGGCGCCGCACCGCCTCGGTCAGCACGCCGCCCTGGCCGTATCCGACGTAGCCCGCGGGCGCGCCCTTGAGCGTGGAGACGGTGTGCGCCTCCTGGAACTCGCTCATGTTGATCACGATCAGGCTGTCGTCGCCCGAGAACAGAAGCTCGGACAGCACCATCGCGGTCTCGGTCTTGCCCACGCCCGAGGGGCCGCAGAGCATGAACACGCCGACCGGCTTGTTCGGATTGTCGAGCTTGGCGCGGCTGGTCTGGATGCGCTTGGCGATCGCATCCATCGCGTGATCCTGGCCGATCACGCGCTTCTTGAGCTGGTCCGAGATGGTCAGCACGCTCTCGATCTCGTTCTTGACCATCCGGCCCATCGGGATGCCGGTCCAGTCACCGACGACCGCGGCGACCGCGTCCTGATCGACCACCCCGAACACCATCGGATCATCGCCGTGCGCCTCGCTCATCGCGACAAGCGTTTCCTTGAGCTTGCCGATCAGCTCGGCCTCGAGCGGGAACGGCACCTCGGGTCCGTCGGCGGCGGCCTGCTTGCGCGCGGTCGTCAGCGCGTCGCGCGCGCCCTTCACGCCTTCGAGCGCGGTTTTCTCGCGGTCCCACTTGGCGGTGACCTCCTCGAGCGCGGTCTTCGCCTCGGCGATCGCCTCGTCGAGCTTGGGCAGACGGCTTCCGTCGGCATAGTGGCCGTCCGCCTCGCGCGCCGCGATCTCGCGCTCGACCTCGAGCAGTTCGAGCCGCCGCGCGCGGTCCTCGACTTGCGCGGGCGTCGCGTGCTGCGATACGCCGACTCGCGCACAGGCGGTGTCGAGCAGGCTCACCGCCTTGTCGGGCAGCTGGCGCGCGGGCACGTAGCGCTGCGACAGCTTGACCGCCGCCTCGACCGCCTCGTCGAGCACGACCACCTTGTGGTGCGCCTCCATGATCGGGGCGACCGAGCGGATCATCGCCACCGCCTTGTCGGTCTCGGGCTCGCCCACGTCGACCGTCTGGAAGCGGCGGGTCAGCGCGGGGTCTTTCTCGAAATACTGGCGGTATTCGGCATAGGTCGTCGCCGCGACCGTGCGCAGCCGGCCGCGCGCGAGCGCGGGCTTGAGCAGGTTCGCGGCATCGCCGGTGCCGGCCTGTCCGCCCGCGCCGATCAGGGTGTGCGCCTCGTCGATGAACAGGATGATCGGGACCGGGCTCGCCTCGACCTCGTCGATCACCTGGCGCAGCCGCTTCTCGAACTCGCCCTTCATGCTCGCGCCGGCCTGCATGAGGCCGATATCGAGGCTGCGCAGCGTCACGTCCTTGAGTGCGGGGGGCACGTCGCCGTCGACGATGCGCCTGGCGAAGCCTTCGACCACCGCGGTCTTGCCCACGCCCGCCTCTCCGACGAGGATCGGGTTGTTCTGGCGGCGGCGCAGCAGGATATCTATGAGCTGGCGCACTTCGGAATCGCGCCCGACGATGCGGTCGATCTTGCCGTCGCGCGCCTGCTGGGTGAGATCCACCGAGAACTTGACCAGCGCCTCGCCCTCGGCGAGCGGGCCCGCGCCGGGCTCACCGCTCGCGCCGCCGGCCGAGGCGACGTCGCCGCCCTGCGTGGTCTCGTGACTGGAGGCGGTGGCGGACTCGAACTCGTCACCGAGCTTGTCGACCGAGACCTTGCGGAACTCGCCGCTGATCGCGAACAAGGCGTTCTTGAGCGTCGCAGTCTTGAGCATGCCGTAGAGCAGGTGTCCGGTGCGCACCCGGCCCGCACCGAACTGGAGCGAGGCATAGAGCCACCCTTTTTCGATGGCCTCCTCGATCTGCGGCGAGAAGTCCGAGATCGACGTTGCGCCGCGCGGCAGCGCATCGAGCGCGGCGACGACGTTGCGCGAAAGCGCGGTGTCGTCGAGCCCGAACGCGGTGCGGATCGCGGCGATGTCGTTCTGCGGATCCTGCAGCAGCACGTGCACCCAGTGCACCAGCTCGACATAGGGATTGCCGCGCATCTTGCAGAAGCCCGTCGCGGTCTCGATGGCTTTCAGGGCGGTCTGGTTGAGGCGCCCGAACAGGGCGGTGCGGCTGATCTCGCTCATTTCGGCGATGTCCTCTCGTTAGGCTTGTTGGTTTTGATTCGACTGGATTTGCGAAGGTGTGCGTCCGCCCGGATCGGGCCCTCGGCGGCCACCGCCCGCGCGCGGCGGCGCGGGGCTTCACGGCGCGGGCCCGGCCGCTTGAGCCAGCTCGACCAGCCCAGCGTCGTGCGGCCGTCGAGCCGCGCGGACGGCGCGTCGGCATCGGCGATCTCGACGCACAGGTCCCATTCGAGCGCGGTCGGCTTGAACGCCTCGATCGCCTCGGCGGCGATCGCGAAACGCTGTCCGGTCGGCATCAGCGACTGGTAGTCACGAAAGCTCTGCGCGCGCACGACGACCCGAAAAGCATCGGCCGCGCTGAAGATGCGGCTGCCGAGCACGGCATCGCCGCCGAGCGTCGCGAAGCTGCGGCCCAGCCGGCTGCGGTCTTCGGGTTCGAATTCGCGCCAGCGCGGCTGGAACTCGAGCACGATCGCCGGCTGCCCGAGCAGGTGACTGAGCGCATCCTCGATCGCGACCGCGCTGCGCGGACCCGCGAAGACCGCCGCATAGTGCACGCGCGCACGGTCGAAGAACGGCCCGCTGCCGGCCGCGCCCTCGGCCGCGCCCGACAGCGCCGCGATCCATTGCGCGAACCGATCGTCCCCCGGCCGATCGGCGTGCGACACCGGTTGCGACTGCGCCCAGGCACGGAAGAACAGCTGCAGCATCCGCCCGGCGAGCAGATCGAGCCAATCACCGAACGGTTTCTTGTCGGCATAGCGCTGTTCGAGCCAGGCGAACTCGGTCAGATGCGTCGGCAGCGGCCCCATCGGACCGGTCAGGCCCAGCCAGTATCCCCGAAGCTGTGGCCGGCCATGGCGATACTCGAGGCTGGAGAGCGTCTTGGCGGCAAAGCCCATCGCGGGCTGCTGCGCGAGATCGACGATCGACTGCTCCGGGCGCCGCGCCTCGCCGATGCGCGGCTTGTCCGGCGCGCCCGCCTCGATCCGCCGGAGCACGGCGAACAGTCCCGACCGTTCGAGCTGCGCGGCAAGCGCGGGCCAGTCGGTCAGATCGTGTGTCGGCGTCCGATCCGCGCTGGCCATTTCGCCACCACCCCCTCGCCCGGTGTTGAGACGATCGTCTCGGTGAAACTGTTGATCGTCGTGAATTCGGAAAGGAACCGCTCGATCACCGCGGAGAACAGGAACAGGCGTCCGTTCTCGAACGAGGCATCGTCCAGTTCGATATCGATCCGGCTGCCGCGCGCGACCGCCATCGCGCCGCGCCCCGGAACGCGGCGGACCACGGGCTTGGAGCGCACCGCGTTGATCCCGTCGATCTGGCGGCGCATCGAAGGATCGTCGCGGCGGCCGTAAAGCGCGAGGTGATCGCGCAGCATCGAGGGATCACTGCCTTCTTCGGGCGCGAGCGTCGCGTAATTGGGAGTCAGGTGACCGATCACGCGCCACGCACCGTCGTCGAGCCCGAGCGGCGGACGGGGCTTGCTCGGGCTGCGCAGCACGGTCACGCCTCGCACCGGGCCGCCAGGCGGAATGAAATGCTGCGTACCGCGAAAGGTCAGCGTCGCGGCGAGTTCGCGGTTGGTGACCAGCGCCTCGATCGCGAGCTCCTTGATCTTGCTCACGCGCTCGGGATTGTCCGGAGACGTGAGCGAGATCCACGTCTCGGTGCCGATATAATCGGCGCGTCGGCGCAGGCGCTGCTCCTTGGTCGAAAGCCGGCGCATCGTCAGTCGCGGCACGTAGAACAAGGCGTCACGCCAGTCGTAGAGCAGCGCGCCCAGCGCATAGAGCGGCGCGACCGGGCGGCTGTCGTTCTCGCCCTCCATGTGCGCGGTCATGCTCTGGATGCGGTAGACCTCGAAATCGAGCGGGCGCGTGCGATCGGGCACGACGTGGAATTCATGATCGACCGAGCGGACCTGCACGCGGCCCAGCAGCTTCTTGAACAAGTTGATCGCAGGGGTGGCGAACAGCCGGAAATTCGCGGGCGAAATCGCGTTCGCCAGCACCGAGGAATTGCGCGAGAACAGCAGCACGATGTCGCACGGGCCGCCCTGTGCAGCAGCAAACGCGCGGTCGAGGCCCTTCAGTTCGGCGAACAGGAAGCGTTCGGGACAGGCAAAGTATTCGGTCAGCAGCCGGTAGCCGCGAAACGAGCGCTCCTCGGCGGGAAGCAGCGCTTCTTCCTTCGAAAACCCGCCCTGTTCGGGATGCGGCAGCACGATCGGCCCGGCTGAGGCCGATTTGGCAGGGACCGCCAGCACCCGGATCGTCTCGCCGATCAGCTGGCGATAGAGTTCCCCGGGCACGCTCTCCGACCCGTCGAAGTAGATCGGGAGGCTTTCGATCTTGAGGTTTTCGAGCGGAATGCCGCCCGTCCCCTCGATCCGGATGCGCAGGCCCGCCTCGGCATTGACCGTATCCCTGCTGGTGAACGCCGCGACCGCTGTGCGCGAGGCAAGGTATTCGACTTCGCTGATCCGCAGCGGGTAGAGCGTCACTTCATGGCCGGTGCGGAATTCGACCGGCGCGTTGCCGTGATCCGTCGCGGTTGCGGTGAGCGCGGTGTCGCGCGGGATCTTGTAGCCCTCCGCCAGGATCGGATCGCCCTCCTTGGGCTCGAACCCGGCAATGCAGATCGAAGGCGTGGGCGCGAGATAGTGTGGCTGGATCGCGGCGAGCAGATGCTGGGTGAACTCGGGAAACTGGTCGGCCAGCTTGAGCTGCACGCGCGCGCTGAGGAATGCTATGCCCTCCAGCAGGCGCTCGACATAAGGATCGGGATCGTTCGGGGTCTTGAGCCCCAGCCGCGCAGCGACGGTCTCATGCTCTTCGCCGAATTCGCGCGCACCTTCGCGCAGATACGTCAGCTCTTCATTGTAATAGCGCAGCAGCCTCGGGTCCATGCCGCTACTCGCGCACGGTCACCGAGGCGGTGTCGACCTCGAGATCGGTTCGAAACTCGATCGGGATCGCTCGCACCGCCGAGGTCACATCGGCCCGGATGACGAACGTCAGCGAATTGCTGCGTTCGCGCTGGTCCGAAATCTCGACCTCGAGCGTGGTCGGGTCGATCCGCGGTTCGAACGCGCGGATCGCGGTGCGGATCTCCTGCGCACGCTGGCGCACCTGAGCCGAGCCCAGCGCCTTGCCGGCCAGATCGGGCACGCCGTAATTAAGCACGCTGGTGCGCACTTGCGGATAGTTCGTGAGATCCACCGCGCTTTCGAGCCGCGTGGTGTTGAGCAGCCACGCCATCTCGCGCCGCACCGTCGCGCGCAAAGCCTGCTCGTTGAACCGTTCGAGGTTGTGGACCGAGACCGAGGGCATGTGATCACGCCGGTACTCGACACCCTCGATCTCCCCACCGCGCAATCCGCCGATCTCGTTGCCGGCGACGAGCTTGTCGAACAGCGTGGGGTTGAGCCGTGGCTGGCCGGGCGAGGCGGCCATCAATCGAACACGAGCTTGCGAAATTCGAGCAGGCCGACTTCGCTTCCGTCGGCCAGCGTCCACAGGCGCGAACCAAGCCCGGCTTGCCCCCAGGGCCGATCGACCCAGTCGGTTTCCCTGCCGAGCCGGATCGCGCCTTGCTCGGCCACTTCGCTGCCGGGATAGCGGGCTGGAAGGAAAGCGGCGATCGACTGGCCCGAACGCAGCGCCAGTTGCACCGGCAGCCACACCACGTCGCGCAAGTCGCGCGGACCATCGGTGGTTATCGATTGCACCGCATCGAACGGTATCAGGCCGTAACGTCCCGCGACGATCGCCTCGAACGTCGGTCCGAACCGCGAATCGGCGTCGGCGATCCAGTCGAAGCGCTGGCCGTCGATTTCGCCCGGGGTATCGTCCGCCTCGCCGAACGCATCGTCCCGCGCCGCTTCGGCGGCTTCGGTATCACCCGCCGCCTGCAGCGCGATCGCGCGTGCGACGCCTTCGACCCAGCCGCCCATTCCGGCGAGCACCGGCATCGCTGCCTTGCCGGCAAACACGTCTGCGCGCACCAGTTCGGCCGCGATCGTCTGATTGTACGTGGCGGCGAGCATCTGTGCCTCGGACGCGACTTGCGCCAGAGTGTCGAGCTGCTTGCGCGCCTTGTCCCATTCGCCGGTCACGCACAGCAGCTGGAACAGGAACATGCGCACGCGTTCGTCGCTCGGACGCGCGCGGGTCGCTTCGATGAGCGCCGCACGCGTCCCTGCAACATCGCCGCTGCGAAGCAGGGCGTCCGGATCACTCATCTGGATCGCCCCCCAACTGCGTCGATCAGACCTTCTTGTTCAGCTTCACGTCCCAACCGAAGTGGACCACGCCCTTCAGCGAACCGTCGTCGGCCTGTTCCTTGTAGTCCAGGTTGACCAAGGAGAAGCTCAGGCTGACCGACTCGGACGGGTTGCCGCCGGTGACACCTGTGTTGGACACCGAGGTCACGAGGATATGCTTGAGGGAGATCTTGTAGAACTCTTCCTGCGTTCCGCCGGCCTTGCGGACGGTGATGACGCCATCATCGATGTGCGTGCCGTTGGCGCAGGCCTGCATCAGTGGGCCGGTTGCCGCGTCGGCGAACTTCTGGACCGTGATATCCTGGAACGAGACCTTGCCGGCACCGCCGCCACCGCCGCTCCCGAAACCGCTCGCGTTGCTCATCCCGAAGGAGAAGCTTTCGATATCGATTTCGTCCGTGTGGGCCGAATCCTTAGCTTCACCTTTGATATTGGTGAGCTTCAAAAAAATATCTCCGCTGGCCACGATAAATCCCCTTAGCCGTCATGGATGATGAATTTGAGCACTCGGTTCCATATGGCGCTAGTCGAAATACCCGGGAAACCGTGCTCGTCGGAAAATACTTACGCCATATTTAGCTCGCAGCCTGTGGAAGCTTCGAGACCATGCTGAGCGAAACGTCCATTCCTTCCAGCTGATAATGCGGAACGAACAGGAACTTGCCTTTGTAGTACCCCGGGTTTTCCTCGTCCGGGATGATCTCGATCTTGGCGTCCTTGAGCGGAAGCCGAGCCTTGGTCTCCTCGGTGGAGCTGTCGGGCTGTCCGTCGACATAGTTCGAAATCCAACGGGTCAGGTCCTGCTCGATCTGCTTGCCGCTGCGCGTGCCGCCGATCCAGTCGCGCACCATGCACTTGAGGTAATGCGCGAAGCGGCAGCTGGAGAAGATATACGGGAGACGCGCCGAGAGGTTGGCCGAGGCGGTCGCCGCCGGGTCGTCGTAGACCGCCGGGTTGTGCACCGTCTGCGCGCCGATGAATGTCGCCATGTCGCTGTTCTTGCGGTGAATCAGCGCCATCAGTCCGGCCTTCGACAGCTCGGCCTCGCGCCGGTCCGAAATCGCGATTTCGGTCGGGCACTTCATGTCCACGCCGCCATCGTCGGTCGGGAACATCGCGGTCGGCAGGCCCTCGACCGTGCCGCCGCTCTCGACGCCGCGGATCCGGCTGCACCAGCCCCAGGTCTTGAACGCCTCGGTGATCCGAGTGCCCATCGCATAGGCCGCGTTGATCCACAGGTGCTTGTCGTGATCGCCGTCGATCTGCTCTTCGAAGTCGAACTCGTCGACCGGATTGCTCTTCGCGCCGTACAGCGGCCGGCCGAGAAAGCGCGGCATCGTCAGCGCCAGATAGCGGCTGTCGGGATCGCTGCGGAACGAACGCCACGCGGCGTAATCGGTGGCATCGAACAGTTTGCCGAGATCGCGCGGATTGGACAGCTCGGTCCAGCTTTCCATGCCCATCAGGCCCGGCGCGGCACCGGCGATGAACGGCGCGTGCGCCGCGGCGCCGATCTTCGACAGGCCCTTCATCACCTCGAGGTCGGGCGCGGAGTGATCGAACGCATAATCGCAGACGAACGAACCGAACGGCTGCCCGCCAAGCTGGCCGAATTCGGACTCGTAGATCTTCTTGAACAGCGGGCTCTGGTCCCAGGCCGCGTCACGGTACTGGCGGAACACCTTGCGGCACTCCTCCTTGCCGATGTTCAGCACCCGGATCTTGAGATCCTTGCCGGTCGAGGTGTTCATCACCTGATAGCTGAGCCCGCTCCATGCGCTCTCGAGCTTCTGGAAATCGGCGTGGTGAAGGATCTTGTTGACCTGCTCGGACAGCTTCTTGTCGATCGCGCTGCGCAGCGCGTCGAGCGTGCCGAAAATGTCGTCGCCGATGATCGCGGTGTCGGCCAGAGCCTGCTGCGCCAGAGTCGCCACGGCCTGCTCGATGCGATTGGCGCGCGCATCGTCGGCGGGCTTGAATTCCTTGCGCAGCAGGGACGAGAAATCGTCCGGCGCGAATTCGGTTTCGGTCGATGCCGAAGTGCCCTGAACCTGTTCCGTTGCCATTTTACGCTGTTCCGTTTCCCGCTTCGGGCCGTTTCCCGCTTCGAGCGATCACGCCCGGATTCCTCACGCGCCGCGTATCATGCGGCGCACGCCGATTGATCAGGCCGGTTCGGCCCCGCCTTCGTCCTGCGACTTCGCCGCCGAGAGCGCCTTGAGCAGGTCCGGGTTCTTGAGCAGGTCGTCGAGCAGGCCCTGCGCGCCGTCCTTGCCGTCCATGTACAGCATCAGGTCGTTGAGCTGTTCACGCGCCTCCAGCAGTTGCGCGAGAGCGGGGACGCTCTTGGCGATCTTGCCCGGCGAGAAGTCTTCCATCGACTTGAACGTCAGATCGACCGCAAGCTTGCCCTCACCGGACAACGTGTTCTCGACGTTGAAGGCCGCGCGCGGTGCGATCGCCGCCATGCGCTGGTCGAAATTGTCCATGTCGAACTCGACGAAGTCGCGGTCACCCAGCGCCTTCTTCTCGACCAGGCTCTTGCCCGAAAGGTCCGACATCACGCCCATCACGAACGGAAGATCGACTTTCTGCATCGCGCCGAAAGTCTCCACCTCGTATTCGATATGGACGCGCGGCGCCCTGTTTTCCTTGATAAATCGCTGGCCGCTCTTCGCCATCGAATTTCCCCCCGTAAATCCGCTCTCCCTCAGGAAAGCAGTGCCCCAACCGTTATTATGCGCCCATTATAGGCTTGCGCGACATTACCAACCACTTGTGTGCCCATGCAACCGTTATTGCAGGTACTACCAGCCCGAATTATCCGATTGTGGAGCAGGCCGGGCCCGTTCGGACTCCAGCGCCGCCGCGGCCGCTTCGGCCTCGCTCCGACGCGAACGCAGGATCAGCGTCGCTTCGCTGAGCGAACCGGGCGCGATGTCCTGAAGCACCGCCATGAAATCGAGGTCGATCCATTCGCGCGCGCGGGTCAGCGCCAGCGGAACCGGACTGCTCGGTTCGAACGCCGAATAATACGCGCAGATCGCGTCGAGCGCGCGGACGACATCGGCGCGGCTGCGGACCGCGCCGCTGAACGCCGGGCCGGAACTCGGCGCCGTCCAGTTGCCGGTCGGACCATCGTGCATTTCACCGCCTCCGGAAGCCGCGCCATCGTCCACCGCCCCGGCCGATATCGCGGATTGCGCCTGGGGCAGGTACGCCGCGAGCGAGCCGCGAATGCCTTCGAGCATGTCGTAGGTCGGTTTGAAGTTGGTCGCCGTGTCGCCTTCGGCGTTCGCGGTCATCACCCCGTCGGCGCGGCGGATCGCGGTGACCAGCGCAGTCAGTCGTCCGGCAACGCCCTCGACCACATCGGGTTCGAGTCCTTCGAGCGCCCTGCGAAATGCGCCGTAACCTTCTGCGCTCGCACCCTCGTCGCGAAAGCGGATCAGGTCTTCGCCCGAGAAGCGCCCGAACCGCGCATGCTCGATCAACGGCACGCGGCTGAGCGGCGCGAGGAAATCACCCAGGCGCGTCAGCGACTCGCACGGCGCCTTGCGGCCGATGAAGCCATATTCGTCGAGCTGGGGGTGAACGTCGGCCCAGCGCTCCTCGAGCAGGCCCGCGAGCAGTTCGGCACCGTCGACCAGCGTCTCGAACTGCTTCGACGCGGCGGCCGCGCGCATCAGATAGACCGGCAGCCACATGTCGCGCGTCCGCGCGGACTGCGCGACGATCAGGCTGATGATCCGCCGCCAGTCGGTCTGGTCCTCGGCATTCGCATCGACGCTGATCGACCGCGAGAATGCGGCTTCGATCTCCGTGCGCTCATCGTCATACCCCAGGTCAGGGCCTGACGGCGCCTCGTCACTCAGCGGCGCGACGAGCGCGGCGATATCGAGAGTCATGGTGCTGTTGGGGTCGCGAGAGCGCTTGGATCAGCTGGCGAGCGAAATCTCGACACGCCGGTTCGAAGGCGATGCCGCGCTCGTATTCGGAAGCGGCTTGTCGAAGCCGTATCCGTGCGCCTCGAGCAGGCTGCGATCGATTCCGTTCTGGACCAGGTAATTGACGAGTGAGTCCGCCCGGCGCTGCGACAGATCGAGATTGTGTTCACGCGTCCCGCTCGAGTCGGTGTGACCCGAGACCAGAACCTTCTTGCCCGCCAGGCTCGGTCCGCGCAGCGCGTCGAGCAGCTTCGCCGCCTGGCCCTTGCCCTGATCGTCCAGAACCGCCGAGCCGAGCGCGAAGCCCACCGTAAGGCTGGAATGGCCGACCTGGGCTGGGCGGCTGGTCGCGTGGGCGACATAACCGGCGGCGGGTGCCGGGCGGCTGCGCACCAGTGACTTGCTCTGCGCTACAGCCGCGGCCGGCGGCGGAGTGCTCACACCCGATGCGGCCTGCCGGCGAATGCTGAAGCCGCGCGAAGGTCCTTCCCCGCGGGTTGCCTCGGCTGCGGGGCCGCAATCGCCGGTCAGTTCGCACGTGATCTGCTCGGCCGACTTCTCCGTCGCAGGCCCCGCTTGCGCATGGGCAGAAACCGAACACAGCAGAACGGCAACGGAAAGGGTTAATTTCTTCGACATCTGGGCGCCCCCCAAAGCAAACAATCGCCGAACGCAAGTGCCCTCGACGCAACGATTATTTGATTGACGCGCTCCATAGCCATGTTTCAATTTGCCGGCAAATGATTCCGGTGCAGTTGTGTACCAACAAGTGACGGCTACCGCGATTTCTGCTGTTGCATGCTAGGTGGCTTAGATGCACCGCGGCAGTTGCCGCGAGTACGCTCGCGTTGGGGGAAGATCGCGTTGGCCGATTCCAGACAAACGGCGCTTTCGCTCAAGCTTGGTGGCGGAGAGCAGCAGCTCAAGCTGATCCGGCTCGATGCGTTCGAGGGACTGAGTCAGCACTTCAGCATCAGCATCGAAGTGTTATCGGATGTTCCAATCGAACTGCTGCCCGCGATCGGCGGGGCCGCGTCGATCGAATGCCTGCTCGACGGTGAACATATGCGCTGGTTCCACGGGCTGGTCAGCGATGCCGAGTTCGTCGACGTCCTTGGCGGCGAGGGGTTCATTTACCGGCTGAGCCTCGCGCCCGCGCTTCATTTCGTCGAGCACGGCAGCAACTATCGTATCTTCCAGCGGGAAGCGCCGATCGATATCGTCACCGGGATCCTCGGCGGCCGCAGCGTGGTCCATGAGGTCAAGGCCACGGGCGGCACGCGCAAGTTGCCCTACTGCGTTCAATACGGCGAGAGCGATTTCGCGTTCATCTCGCGCCTGCTCGAAGAGGAAGGCCTCTATTATTTCTATCGGCACGAGCAGGGTGATCACAAACTGGTGATCTGCGACAAGTCCGGTGACCACGAGGATCTGCCGGGCGGCGCGCTGACGTACAACCCGCTGTCGGCGTCAGCCGGGCTGACCGATTCGGCATCGCGCGGTTCGGCCGCGGCGCATTTCGTTCAATCCTGGCACGAACGCGCGACCAGTGGTTCCGAGGCGCTCGTCACCGCTTACGACTACGATTTCAAGCAGCCGCAGCGGCCGCGTCAGGGCAAGGCGAGCGACAAGGGTCTGCATCCGCTCGACGCTGTCGAGGTCTACAGCTGGCCGGGTCGGTATTACGATGAGACAGTTGGCGACACGCTGAGCCAGGTCGTGCTCGAATCCCGGCGCGCGCAGCGCCTTCGCTTCGAAGCTACGAGCCACTTTCCGGGCATCCAGACCGGGTATCACGTGACGCTCACCAAGCACCCGCTGGACCGCTACAACGCCGGCTATCTGGTCGTGCGGTGCCGCACGATGCTATCGAACGAGCAATACCGCTCGGGCGGCGCGGGCGGCGAGACCTTCGTCGAATTCACCGCGATCCCCAAGGCCACCGCGTTCCGCGCGCCAATCGTAACCCCGCGGCCGCTGGCGCATGGACCCGAAACCGCGGTGGTCACCGGTCCCGGCGGCGAGGAGATCCACGTCGACGAGTACGGCCGGATCAAAGTGCAGTTCCACTGGGACCGCGAGGGCAAGCTCGACGACAACTCCAGTTGCTGGGTGCGAGTCGCGCAGACCGGCGGACTCGGCAACATCATCACCCCGCGGGTCGGGCATGAGGTCGTCGTCGATTTCATCAACGGCAATCCCGACCGGCCGCTCGTCGTCGGACGCGTATTCAACGACATGCACAAGCCGGTCTACAAGCTTCCTGCCGACAAGACGAAGTCGATCTGGCGCACCAAGACATACAAGCGCGACACCGGCCTCGACATCGGCGAGGCGATGGCCCTCGACACCGGCCAACCGGGTGCGAACGAGTTCCGCTTCGAGGATGCGACCGGTGCCGAGGAGCTGTTCGTTCACGCCGAGCGCGACTTCAACAAGCGCGTGCGCAACAACGTGACCGATCACACCGGACGCGATGTCGAGATCAAGGTCGGCAAGAACCGCAGCGAGTGGGTCGGTGCCGACGAGAAGATCGAGATCGTCGGCCAGCGCACGGAAACGGTCTCCAAGACCGAGACGGTGACGATCGAGCAGGACCGCAAGGTCGAGGTCCACAGCAACGACTCGCTGGATGTCACCCAGAACATCTCGATCACGTCGGGCAAGGAGATCTCGATCACCGCGCAGACCAAGATTACGTTCACCGTGGGGATGAGCACGATCACGATGGAACCGGCCAAAATCACGATCGAGACCGTCAACCTCGAGATGAGCGGGATGACCGGGGCCAAACTGTCCGGCGGCACGGTGGATATCGAGGGCGTGGCCAAGATCGGCGCGCTGGCCGCGCTGATTACGTTGAACTGACATGGCCGAGACAGGAATCCAGCAGCGGCCCGCATGGCCGCTTTCATCGTGGACCGACGCGGCACAGCTCGCCGCGCTGATCGACCGCGACAAAATCCCCGCCGAAGCCGCCGGCATCGCGCCCGCACAATGGTTCGCGACACTGCGCGGGCAGGGCAAGCGGTTCGACGCGGTGCTGTTCATCGCGCACGCGCTGCCGCGCTACGAATGCGTGGTCTGGGCGGCGCGCGTACTCAGCGAAGGCGGCGTGCTCGATCGAGGCGATCCGTTCCTGACCGCCGCGCTGCGCTGGATCGATGCGCCGGGAGACGGGTTGCGCCGCGCTGCGGGGGCGCTCTCGGACGAGAGCCGTCGGTCGCGCTCGGGCGAAACGCTGTGCAAGGCGGTGTTCTACTCGGGCGGTTCGATCGCGCCCGACGAGCTGCCGCCGGTCCAGCCGCCGCCACACATGTGCGGACGAATGGCCGCGGGCGCGGTGATCACCGGCGCTTACGAGCGGGGCGATCCGGTCGCGGTGCTCGAGCGCGCATGCGACATCGGCGACGAAATCGCCTCGCAGCGCTGAACGCGGGTGGGACAATGCCGCTTCGCCTCCGCGCCGGCGGTGCTTTCGCCCCGCGCGAAACGCTCCTAGGATAGCCGCGTGCCCCTGACGCTCACCATCCGCAACGCCGGCCAGCTCGAAAACGGCTCGCCCGTCGCGCTCGTGCTCGATCGGCGCGGCGCGGTGATCGGTCGTGCGGCCACCTCCGACTGGTGCCTGCCGGACCCGACGCTGTTCATCTCCTCGCGCCACTGCGAGGTGAAGTTCGCCGATGGGCGCTATGAGCTGCTCGACCATTCGACCAACGGCACGTTCCTGCACGGCCAGGCCGCGCGGCTCTCGGGCGCACACGGGATCGCGCAAGGCGACGTGTTCGTGATCGGCAGCTTCGAGATCGCCGCCGCGCTCGACGATGCAGCGGCCGCCGCCGCGCAGGCCGCCGCCGCCGCACCGCCGGCGCCCGAGTGGAAAGGCTGGTCCGCGGGGAGCGGCGACATCGCCGCGGCCGTCAGCGAATCGGCCTGGGACAAGCGCCCGACCGGCGCTGCGATCACCGGCGGCGGCGCGATGTCGCAAGCCTGGGCCCCGCCCACGGCATCGGGCGCCTCGTCAGCGTCAGGATGGGGCAGCGCCGCGCCCGCCGAAGCGCCTCCCGCGTCGCCGAGCAGCAGCTGGGGTGCGCCGCCTGTGCCAAGCGGCGGCGCCTCTCCGGCCTCAGGCTGGGGTGCGCCCGCGGCCGCCGCCGTCGAGCCGCCATCGGCCTGGGGGGCGACGGTGCCGACCCCGTCTTCCGCCCCGCCGCCGCCGCGCTCGACCTGGGACGTGGCGCCGCCGCCATCGGTCCAGGGACACTCGGCCTGGTCTTCCGATGCGGCGCCGCCACCCGCTGCGCCAAGCGGCGACGACATCTGGGGCAAGTTCACCGGGTCGAACGTCGTCGACTGGGCGCGCGGAGGCTTCGGCAAAACGGACGAGCCGATCGCGGCCTCGGCAGGTGCCGCCGGCGCACCATCCGCCTGGGGTGCGCCCGCGCCCGAGCAGGCTCCCCCCGAGCAGACCGCCCCGCCCGGATTTGCGACGCCGGCAAGTCCTGCGCCATCCGCCCCTTCGGCCACGCAGCCCGCCGCGCTGGGCAGCTTCGCGCAAGCACTCGGCCTCCCGCCCGAACGGCTGCAGCAAGGCGAAGGCGAGACGATCGCGGCGGCCGGCAACCTGCTGCGCCGGCTGGTCGCGGGGCTGGTGGTGATGCTGGAAGCGCGCACCCGGGCGAAGAGCCAGCTCGGCGCGCAAGGGACCAGCCTGGAGTTTGCGGGCAACAACCCGCTCAAGTTCGCGCGCACCCCCGATCAGGCGCTCGCACAGCTCCTCAATGCGCCCGAACGCGGCTTCATGGGAGCCGACCAGGCGATCGAGGACGCGTTCAAGGACCTGCAGGCGCACCAGATGGCGACATTGCTGGCGATGCAGGGCGCGCTGCGCGCCACGCTCGACCGCTTCTCCCCCAAGGCGATCCGCAGCCGTGCCGAGACCGGCGGGTTCCTCAAGAAGATCCTTCCCGGCGCGAAGGATGCAGCGCTTTGGACGGCATACGAGCGTGAGTTCAGCGGCGTCGCGCAAGGCTCGGACGAAGCGTTCATGGACGTCTTCGCGCGCGAATTCAAACGCGCCTACGAGGAAGCCGCGCGCAAGTAGCGCGGCTCAGCCCGGCTTGTTCGGAAGCTCATCGACCAATTGATACCAGACCATCTCGGCCTTCCAGCCGTTCGCCTTGGCCTGCGCGAGGAACCGGTTTTCCCACCCCGCCGGCATCGGCGCCGGATCGTTCTGGGGCAGTCCGAAGTCGAACGGCCCCTTGCCGGTGACCAGAACGATCCCGGCCCAGCCCTTGTGAGTCGTATCGGTTGGAATGCGATAGAAATCCGGGCGTGTGGTCGCGCCCAGATCGGCGCGGGTCTTGGCGAACTGCGCCATCTTGCCGTCGTCTTCCAGCCCGATCAGCGCGACGTCGCCCGCGACACCGGCGAGATTGATCTCGAGTACCGCGGTCGCACCCAGCTTTCCCTTCTGGTCGCTTTCGGGCGGCAGGACATCCATCTCGTATTTGGTCTGGCTGCTGGTGATGTGCGAGGCACCATCGGCGCGGATCGAGCGAAACGCATCGATCGCGCCGCACGATCCCGGATCGATCGGCGAGACATCGCTGAAATCGAGGTTCGTCGCGCGCAAACCCCTGGCGCTGAGCAACTGGCCGATCTGACCTTGTGCATCCCCAGACTTGCCCGAGACGCCGCGGAACGCCGCGTTGATGTTCGCGCCGTTGGCCGTGACATTGACCGGGTCCAGCCATGAACAACCAATCCCCGGCAGTCCGCTACCCAGCGCAACTTGCGCGGTACGAAGCGGATCGACGGGCGCCGCGACGGTCTGTGCAACGGTCGTGCTAGGGGTCACGGTCGCATCGCCTGCCGGCTTTCCATGCCCGC
>CAJCHR010000483.1 GCA_903970225.1 Actinobacteria bacterium 21-64-8
TGGCGTCGCTCGGCACGATCGACCCGTTCACCACGCTCGATCTGAGTGCGCGAGTGCGCACGACGAACGCGCGCGGGCCGTTCCATGGCGTCGATGTCCGGCTTTCGGCGCTCAACTTCCTCAATGCGAAGCCGCACCTGATCTTCACGTCTGACCCGTCTTCGATCCCGTTCGATTCGACCAACGAAAGCCCGATCGGCCGGTTCGTCAGCCTGTCGGTGACCAAGTCGTGGTAAGCGGCGTGCGCACAACCTTGCGCATGGTCGCGCTCGTGCTGGCGCTCTCGCTGGTGTCGAGGCGGGCTCATGCCGAACCCGATGCGCCCTGCGCCGATCTCGTTCCGACCTCCAAGGCGCGGCTAGCGCCAAGGCCGCTCAACCCCGAGGACCTCCTCTCCTTGCGCGATATCGGACCGGTAGATGGGACGTCGTTCGATACGCGCCTGTTCACGATTTCACCGGATGGCAAACGGATCGCGTTCCAGCTGCGACGCGCCGACCCAGCGCGCAATGGGTACTGCCTGGCGATGGTCGTGCTCGCGTTGGAGCCTGGTGCGACGCCCCGCGTGGTCGATGCGGGAGGCGAGCTCCTGCGGATTCACTTCGATTTCAGCGACAAGGCCGACTTTCCAACCGGGGTCGCGCGGCCGATCACGCCGCGCTGGTCGGCCGACGGCCGCTGGATCGCCTTCCTCAAGCGCGAGAACGGGCGGACCCAGGTCTGGCGGGCAAACGCCGACGGTTCGGGCAGTGCGCCGCTGACCCACAGCGAGACGGATATCGAAGATTTCCGCTTTGCCTCGGACGGGCACTCGCTGATCTTCTCGAGCCGCCCGGCCCTCGACGCGGCGCGGCGAGCGATCGAGCGCGAGGGGCTCGCGGGATATCACTACGACGACCGCTTCGCGTCCGTCTCGAGCGATCGCCCCTATCCGGTGGCGCCGATCGCACGGATCGTGTTGGCTCAGAACCTCGCAAGTGATGCGGTCAGGTCCCCGACCGACGCGGAGACCGCGCTGTTGCCGGCCTCGCCTGTCACCGAAGTCGCCTGGGCCGAGGCACGCGGACCTCGCGACCGAAAGGCGTGGCTCGCGGTTCCGTCGGCCACGTTTTATCCGGGCATTGGACGGATCATGGCAGATGACGGAAATGGCCGACCCGCCTCTTGCGATGCGCCTGCTTGCGCGGACGCGCGCCGACCGTGGTGGACCGCCGCGGGCCACGTGCGCTTCCTGCACAGCGAGGGCTGGGCGCGAGGCTCGACAGCGATCTACGACTGGGTTCCGGGTGCCGCAACACCGCACCGGCTCTATGTGACCGACGACTTGCTCGCGGACTGCCAGACCGTCGGGGATAGCTTGTTATGCTTGCGCGAAGCCTCGCTACAGCCGCGGCGCCTCGAGCGGCTTGACCCGGCGAACGGCACGCGGTCGGTGGTGTTCGACCCCAATCCTCAGTTTCAGGACCTCATGCTGGGCCGCGCCGAGCGGCTGCATCTTCGCAACGCGTTCGGGGTTGCCTCGATCGCGGACCTCGTCCTTCCGGTCGGGTATCGCCCGGGCACCCGCTATCCGCTCGTCGTCGTGCAATACGATACGCGCGGGTTTCTGCGCGGGGGAACCGGCGACGACTATCCGATCCAGGCGTTCGCGACGCGCGGCTACGCCGTCCTCAGCGTCAGTCGCCCCAAAATCACGGGCGCCAGCGCGGGAACGACCGACGTGATGCAGCTCGAGAAGGGTAACCTTGCGTCGTTCGCCTACCGCCGCAGCGAACTCGCGTCGATCGAGGCCGGTGTGCAACTGCTCGTCGACCGCGGCATTGCCGACCCGAAGCGGGTCGGCCTTACCGGGATGAGCGATGGCGCGACGGTGGCCGCCTACGCCGTGCTTCACAGCGATCGCTTCGCGGCCATCGCAATGAGCAACTGCTGTTTCGACACGACGTTCCCGGCAACCGTGGGGCCCAGCGCTGCGCGTCATTTCTACGCGGTCGGCTATCCAAAGATGACCGATGACGGGGATGCGTTCTGGCAGCAGATCTCGTTGTCGCGCAACGCGCGCACGATCGAAACGCCGATCCTCCTCCAGGTTTCGGACGACGAGTACGCCGACGCGCTCGAGACCTACACCGCGCTGCGCGAATGCGATGCGCCGATCGATATGTTCGTCTTCCCCGACGAGCATCACGTGAAGTGGCAGCCCGCGCATCGCCTTGCGATCTACCAGCGATCGCTCGACTGGTTCGATTTTTGGTTGAAAGGCCAGGCTTCGTCAGCACGCGACCGGCACGCGGACATCAGCCGTTGGGAGTCCCTGCGCGCCGCCATCCCGGCGGCATTGCGGAAGTAGGCGAGCGCGTCTTCTCGATCCAGACGCAGGTCCATGCCTCGGTATCGAGCAGGTCGAGGACATGGACCAGCTCCTCGGGGCTGAACGGGTGATCGCTGCGGAAGCGCGCATCGAGCGCCTCGCGATCTACGATCTTCCCGTGGGCGAGGTTGCCTTCGAGCAGGCGGCTGCGGATCGCCTCGCGATGAAGGCGCAAGATCGCCGCGCTGAATCCGTCAGGACCGCCTTTGGTGCGTCGACGCGCGATTGGCTCAGGCAGATCGGCGGCGAAGGCGGTCCGGGCGAGCGACCGGTCCAGTCCGCCTGTACGCCATTCCCAGGACGGTATGGCGAGGCAGGCTTCGAGGACAGGCTGGGACACCAATGGCGTGCGGACGGGCGCGAAGGCACTGCGCGAGGGTTCGAGATTGTACTGCATCCGCAGCAATCCAGCGATGTGCGCCGCTTTTCCGGGAAGCGCGTCGGGCGGTGCTTCGAGCCAAGGGTGGTCGATCCCCCGCATCGCCGCGCAAAGATCGCGATCGAGGAACGTCGGCGCGAGCGACCAGCGATACCGGCGTTTGCGCCGGCTGTGCCAGGCGGCGCGGATTGCCTCGACCGGTCCGCATCCGGTCTGGCGGCACACGTCGCCGAGCGTGCGCAGAACGCCAGCGTTGAACCCTTCGGCGAGGTAGCGATCGGTGATCGCGGCAGCCGACTGCGAAAAAGCGAAGACGTTGTCGCCGCCGTTGCCGGTGATGAAGGCGTCGCATCCCTCTGCGTCGGCGACCTCGAGGTGAGCGCGTTCGTAGGCCTGCGCGAGAGTGCGGCCGATGGGCCTTGGCAAATGCGCGCTTACCGGGGTGTCGAG
>CAJCHR010000484.1 GCA_903970225.1 Actinobacteria bacterium 21-64-8
GGCGTGCTGATGAACGAGAGCATCAGCCGTGCAGCGGGCGCTGCCCACGGTCAGGATGTCTCGGTCGACGATTTGCGCGCCGCTGCGGCGGCATCCGGACGCCCGCTCAAGCAGCGCACCACGCTTTACCGCGAGATCGAACCCACCACGGTCCCGGCCTGAGGAGAACACCCATGAAACTCGATTATCACCTGATGCGCTTCGAGTGGGCCGGCGGCGACGACAAGATCGGGCCTGCGGTGGCGAAGATCGGGCGCCTGGCCGATGAAGTCGGCATCAACACACTCTCGGTGATGGACCACTTCTTCCAGATGGAAGCGATGGCGCCCGCCGAATTGCCGATGCTGGAAGGCTACACTGCGCTGGGCTTCATCGCCGGTATCACCGAGCGGTTGCGCCTGCGGCTGCTGGTCGGCGGCGTGACGTATCGTCACCCGGGCCTGCTCGCCAAGACAGTGACCACGCTCGACGTACTGTCGGGCGGGCGCGCCGAATTCGGCATCGGCGCCGCGTGGTACGAGCGTGAGCACAAGGGGCTCGGCGTGCCGTTCCCACCGATCGCGGAGCGGTTCGAGCAACTCGAGGAGGCGCTGCAGATCGCCTTGCAGATGTGGAGCGGCAAAGTCGCGCCGTACGAAGGCAAGCATTTCCAACTGGCCGAGACGCTTTGCCAGCCGCTGCCGGTGTCGAAGCCGCGCCCGCGGATCATGATCGGCGGCGGCGGCGAGAAAAAGACCCTTCGGCTGGTCGCGCAATATGCCGATGCCTGCAATTTCTTCGGCGGGCCAGAGGAAGTGGCGCACAAGATCGAGATCCTGCGCGGCCACTGCGACCGGCTGGGTCGCGATATTCGCGAGATCGAAGTGACCGCGCTGCTGCGCGATACCAGCGGACTCTCGGTAGACGAGGTGGTCCGGGCGGCTGAAGCGCTGGGCAAGACCGGCGTCGAGACGGTCGCGGTATCGTCCGAGCCGGGTGATCCGATCGCCAAGCTGGAGACGGTGTTTGGTCCGGCGGTGGCTAAGATCGCGGCGATCGAGGCGAAAGCGCTTTAGGGTGCGAAATGGGGCGGAGCGATCAACGTTCCGCCCCGCTCCCGACGTACCCGAGCACGAGCCGTGCCAGCGCTTCTTCGATCTCGGCCTCCGCAGGTCCATCCTCGCCAGCGCGCAGGATCATCGCGCGCATGACGCCGGTGAATGCATGGGTGAGCACGAACGCCTCTGCCGGGCTCATCGGCCCTGGCGCCGCCGCACCGGACGGACGATCGTCCGAGGTGAGCAGGGCGTTGAGCTGGGCGAGCATCGGCCCGAGCCGGTTTGCGCCTTGCGCCAGCGAGCGCTCGATCACCAATCGGTGGACGCGGCGCCGATCGCCGTAGCCGGAGGTTACCGCGCGCACGATTCTCGCGATCCGCTCGCGCGGCGCACCTTCGGTCGGGCTGGCGGTCGCGGCGATCACCCGGGCGGACACCGCCGCCATTTCACGGTCCGCGAGCGCGTCGAGGATGGCGTCCTTGTTGGGGAAATACTGGTACAGCGTGCCGATGCTGACCCCGGCGGTCTCGGCCACGGCGTTGGTCGTCAGCAAAGCCAGTCCGCCTTTGTTGAGCAGGCGCATCGCCGCCTCCAATATGAGTTCGACCTTGATTCGTGCCCGTTCCTGGCGCGGCGCGCGGGCCGTAAGTGGCGGATTATCAGGGTGTTTCATAGCCACCGGCAAGTTCCCGGAACGCGAGTTTGAGAATGTGAGCACCGCTCATATTAAACACGCATGAGGTGATCGCCAGCGCCGATGTCCGCGATGGCATTCGAGACGAGGAGAAGTGTGATGACAACGTCCGCGCTGCCATTTTCCGATCGCAAGGACTGGTCCGGTGCGTTCAAGGCGCTGCGCCGGCTGTTGGCCGACGCCAATGACACAGAACAGGTCTTCAGGATCATGCGCGGGCTGAACACGACCTCGGTGAGCAAGGGCTATGCACGCCTGCTTGGGACCATCGAGGGCGGCCGAATTGCGTACCAGCGGGTCGAACTCGCGCAGCGACTGTCTGATCCGGCCTATATCGCGCAGTTCGGCGACGGCACGGTCGGCGCGGCCTATGCAGCGTTCCTGGCGCGGACGGGCTTCACCGCCGATGGTCTGGCGGCGGTCAGCCGGGTCGACGATCCCCGGCGCGAGATAGAGCATCCGATCGCCTGGTACGGGCGGCGCATGCGCGATTCGCACGACATCTGGCACATCCTCACCGGCTATCGCGCCGACGATCCGCTCGGCGAGGCGTGCCTGACCGCGTTCGCTTATGCGCAGACGCGCGGGCTGGGCTGGGCCGCGATCGCATTGGGCGCGGCGGTCCAGAGCGTGCGCTCGCCGCTCCGCGGACCGGCGCTCAAGGCGCTATGGGAAGGCTATCGCAACGGCCGCCGTGCCGCGTGGCTGCCGGGGCAGGATTACGAATCGGTGCTGGCAGAGCGGCTTGAGGATGCGCGTGCGCGACTGGGGATTGCCGCTCCGCAGGCTTACCTGGCGCTCGGCGGCATGCGGTAAGCTATACCCGCCGGATCGGCAGCAGCGCCCGCACGCGCGGATCGCGCAGCCATAGCCCGCCCCAGGCGGCGAGGCCGATCGCCACGTTCTCACCCATGTCATGCAGGCTGCCATGGACGCGCAAGTGAGTCATCACCGCGCCGCCGAGAAACCCGGTGAGCAGGATCGCACCCAGAACCGCGGTTTGCGGGATCACGTAAAGTGTCGTGCAAGCCAGCCCGAGCGCCCCGACCGCGAGCACCGCGTCCGCCGGAATACCGAGCCCCTCGTTGGCTTGGACCGCGATCGGCGCCTGTCTCAGATCGAACGAGACATCGAGCAGCATGTAGAGTGTGACGGCGATCGTGAGCGCCCAGCCGATGATCGCCAGAATGCCGATGCTTTTGCGCACACTCGTTCCCCAGACGCCCGATCAGATCATGCCCGCGTGTCAGCGGCGCAGCAAGAGCGTCAGCTCGTTGCAGCGGTCAGGAACGGCTCTGCGGTTGCGCGCAATGCTTCGGCGCCGGCGCTGTCAGGCAGCACCGCCTTCAGCAGGTTCACGTCCTTCACCAGCAGCGGCGCGCCGGTCGTGAACGCGTTGGGGGTGGGCAGGCGGGCATAGACCTCGAAGCCCATCGAGCGGCCGCTGCTTTCCTTGATCAGCGTGGCCATCGCCGCGCGATCGACGCCGAGCGCGGCGCCGCAGTCGAAAGCGGCGTAGGCGATGCCCATGTTCGCGGCGAGCATCGCATTGTTGATGATCTTGACGTTCTGCCCCGCACCGACGGGACCGAGCAGCACGACGAGCTTCGCAAATGTGTCGAACACAGGCTTTGCTGCCTCGAACGTCGCCGGATCGCCGCCGCACATGACCGTCAGCGTGCCCGCCTCGGCAGCGGGCGAGCCGCCGCTGACCGGCGCGTCGATTAGGCCGATGCCGTGCGCGGCAGCCTGAGCCTCCAGATCCCTGACCGTCTCGGGGAGCACGGTGGAATGGATTGCGATGCGGCTTCCGGGCGTCATCGCCGGGATCAGCTCGGCCAGGACCTGGCGCACGTCGGCATCGTTGACCACGCAGACGCCGACATGCTCGCATTGCGCGCCGAGTTCGGCCACGCTCGCTGCCGCCACCGCGCCTTTGGCTATGTAAGCCTCGAGCGTTTCGGGTCGCCGCGCCCAGACGACCAAAGGCAGCCCCGCATCGACGATCCGGTGCGCCATCGGGCCGCCCTGGCTGCCGATGCCGATGAAGCCGATACCTGTCACCGTCATCCAGACTCCCCGATCACATTCCCCGGACCTGATCCCACGAAGCGTCCGTCATCCAGGTGTATTCGAGGTAGTGCCCGACTTGCGCGCGGGCGTCGAGATAGAGGAACTTGAGATTGTCGCCGCCCAGGTCCCTCTCCATCGCGACCGGCAGGTCCTGCTGGTCGACCCGGGCGCGGAAATCGGCCCAGTCGGGCACGCGCACGCAAGTCTGGTGAAACCGCAGCGGTCCGCCGTTGGAGACGCAGTTGCCGTAAATGCCCAGCGGGTCGGCGAGCGGCTGGATCAGTTCGTACTGCATGTCGCCGATCCAGATGAAGGCGAGCTTCATCTTGTTGATGACCTCGCCCTGCGGCGAGTCCACCGGCTGCTCGATGTCCATGACCAGGGGTTCGTGCGTCATCCCGCGGCCGCGGAACTGGGCGATGCCTTCATGAATGTCGTCGCAGACGTAGCCGAGCTGGTAGAGATAGCCTTCGAACATCGTCTCTCTCCTGTTGCGAGACCCTTGGTTCTCGTCTCAGCACCGCCGTCATGCTGAACGTGTCTGAGCATCCATCGCGCGTCCAGATGCCGGTGGTGCCGGAGGCGAAATGGACCCTGAAACACGTTCAGGGTGACATTGGTGACGGTTAATCTGTGTCGGTCATCGCAGCTTTCGCCGCCGTATGGTCAGCCTTCGAGCGCCACGTCGTAGCGCGACAGGTAGCGCTCGAAGAGCGGATCAAGCTTCTCCTTACTCAACCCATACTGCGCCAGCTTGTACTCGTGCTTGCCGAACTTGCCTTGCGGGTTGTCGTCGAGCCAGCCCTGGATGCCGGCTTCCGCTTCGGGCGTCCATTCGTCGCCGAGCGCGGCATAGAGCTTTTTCATCTCGCCGATCGGATCGCTGAGCAACCTGTCGTAATGGACGTCGATCAGGCTGTCCTCGCCGTGCTTGTCGCGGAAGTCCATGGCGCGCTCGGCGTGCTGCTGCGCCTGCCAAGGATAGTCCTCGGCCAGCCATTCGGTGTCGGGGGCCCCGATGAACAGCCGGTGGCTCATCGAGATGATCGAACACAGCGAGGCGGTGCAGGCGTAGGGATCGCGGTGAGTCCAGATGATCCGCGCGTCGGGGTATTCCTTGATCAGATAGTCGAGATGCAGCGCGTGGCTCGGCATCTTGAGGTTCCACACGCCCGGCGTGTTGTGCTGCAGCGTCTCGAGAAACTTGCGGTGATACGAATAGGCTGAGGTCATGTCGGCCTGGAAGATGAAGTCCTTGTACTCGGGCAGCTTGCCCTTGGACTCGATCATCAGCGTCTTGAAATCATGCGCGAGGTACCACACGCACTCGTGCGGGTAGATCGGCGAGGAGCGATAGATCTTGCCCATCTCGGGGTTGGCGGCGAGCATCGCGTTGTGCTTCTCGAGCCGCGCCAGCGCGCGCGGATCGGTGAGAAGGTCCGCCTTCGAGGCGACCGGCGGGACCGGTTCGTCGATCTCCCATTCGAGCGGCGAGCGCCGCGCGGGATCGGCCGCTAGCAGGTTCGACAGCAGCGTGGTCCCGGTGCGGGGGATGCCCATGACGAACACCGGGCGCTCGATCTTGCGCTTCGCATCGGGGTGCTGCCGCAGGTAATCGGTCACTTTGAGGCGGTTCGAGAG
>CAJCHR010000485.1 GCA_903970225.1 Actinobacteria bacterium 21-64-8
ATCGAAGGGGGATCGATCGTCGCGCGCGCAGGCGGCGGATCGATCGCCTATGTCGGCGAGCTCAGCAACGCGGCGCTGGGCACCATGGGCAAGCTCGCGTTCGATGCGCTGAAGGCGATCCGCTATTCTTCGCTCGACATCGGCCTCGATGGGCGGCTCGATGGCGAGATGGTGAGCAAAGTCCGGTTCACCGGCGTGCGCGAAGCAACGCCCGACCAGAGTTTTGTGACGCGGCTGATCCACAATCTGCCGTTTCACTTCAATATCGAGATCCACGCGCCGTTTCGCGGCCTGGTGGGATCGGCGCGCGCCTATATCGACCCGAAGCTGCTGCTGTCGCAGTTGCCTTCGACGAGAGCCACCGTTCCTTCGCCAACACAACCGGCGGTTCAGCCTCCTGCAAGCGGGAATAAGCCATGACGCACGCATGCTTGACGCCCGACCCACCGGATGCGAGTCCGCTGACCGTGATACAGCGCCTTTCTCCTTGTCTTGCCGGCTTGCTTTTGGCCGGTTGCATAACCGTGAAAGCGCCCGACAAGCCGATCGAGATCAACCTCAACATCAACGTGAAGCAGGAGGTCGTCGTCAGCCTGAAGAAGGACGCCGAGGACTTCATCGCCAACAACCCGGATCTCTTTCCCAAATGACACACCGTCCGCTCCTCCTAATCGCCGCGACGCTGGGCCTCGTCTTGTCCGCGCCGATTTCCGCTCTCGCGCAGATGGACGGCGAGGTCGAAACCGCTCTGAGCGCCGGGACCGTGGGCGAGCAGGCCGATGGATACCTCGGCTTCGCGCGGCCGCCTTCGGGCGCGCTGAAGGCGAAAGTGGATGCGATCAACATCAAACGCCGCCAGGGATATACCCAGGTGGCACAATCCAAGAACGTGCCGATCGAGGCATTCGCGGTGTCGATCGGATGTCATACACTGACGACACTGCGCACGGGCCGCGCTTACAACGTCGGCGGCGTCTGGGCGGTCAAGGGACCGGGCGAGATCGCTCTTCCCGCGCAATGCGGGCATTGATCTAGCGCAGACTTGCCGCGTCAGCCTGCAGGTTTCAGCTTCTCCAAAGTGGCAAGATCGCTGTCCGGGAACAGCGCATCGATGAAGCCGAACTGCGTCATGTCGCGGATGCGATGCGGATAGAGCACGCCGTTCAGGTGATCGAACTCGTGCTGGAACACGCGGGCGTGAAAGCCCTTAGCCTCACGCGCGGTCTCGGAACCATCGTCTAGCGTACCGCCATAGCGAATATGCGTGGCACGCGGCACGAGCCCGCGCATCCCTGGCACCGATAGGCAGCCCTCCCAGCCCTCCTCGACGTCTTCGGTCAACACCTCGAGCCAGGGGTTGATCAGCGTGACGAGCGGAACTGGCTTCTCATCCGGATATCTCGCACTGGTCTCGAAACCGAAGATCATCAGCCGCAGATCGACGCCCACTTGCGGCGCGGCGATTCCCACACCGCCCGCGGCGACCATCGTCTCATAAAGGTCGACGACGATCGTCTTCAGTTCGGGATCATCCAGATCATCGACCGGCCGCGCGACTTGCAGGAGCCGGGGATCGCCCATCTTCAGTATCTCGCGGATCATCGATCACCTGTGGTCATGGTCGTCTTGAATGACGCCTGTCCTGTAAAGTCAAGCAAGGTCGCGTCGAAGCTCCCGAATCAATCGCCCGGCTTTTCGATATGCTCGCTCGCTCCGCTGGGCGATCCATGTCTCGAGACGAGCGAGTTGAGTATTGATGAAATCATCATCGGAATTTGATCTACAATTAATATGGATATTTTGATTTTTAATGCCATAGGCACGAATTTCGCACGCTAATAACCATATTAGGCAATTGAATTTAGCCTGTGCAATTTGACGTGTAGGAAGCCGGCGGACGCACACCCTCCGGATATCCGGCGGGAAGCAGCAGGGGTTTTTCGGTGTTCGCGAGCATGCCGGCGCAAGTCGCCGTCACCATCCAATTTCGAGGGACCACTCGGATCGGTGTGCGCTGCGCGGCCGAAGCAAGCTCGTGTCGCAGCACGGCGGAACGCCAGTCGCCGAATGGCAGCGCGGCGCTCTGAACTGATCAGCCCCTTCTTTCCGCGCTCCATCCCGCCGTCGCCGTGCGGAGCCAGCGGACCAGCCGGATTTTCTCCGCTTTTTTCTCGAGGACCCATCCATGGTTAGCCTTTCTCCCGCCGATTTTCGTCTTCGGCCATCCGTATCGCGTTTGCTGGCAGCCTCGTTCCTCGCCGGAACCGCGTTGAGCCCGGCGATCGCGCATGCGGGCGCAGCGGCCGGCGCGGCGGAGGCGGCGGATGCCGATGCTGATGCGGGCCCGGCGATCGTCGTCACCGGCAAACAGGAGGCGGCGCCGAGCAACGGCGCGCTTGGCAACCGGCTGATCATCGATACGCCGCTCTCTATCGGCCAAGTCAGTGCCGACCAGATCGCGCGGATCGGTGCGACCACGATCGACCAGGCGTTCGCCTACGATGCAGGCATCCGCGCCAATAACTCGGGCGTCGCTTCGGGCAACACCTTCTCGGTGCGCGGCCTGCCGATCGATCGGACCAACGGCTACAAGGTCGATGGCCTGGCGTTCCCGTACTGGTTCCAGGATCAACCGATCGAGGCGCTCCAAGGCATCGAAGTGCTCAAGGGCGCGGGCGGCTTCGTCTACGGTTTCGCGCCCCCAGGCGGCGTCGTCAATCTGATCAGCAAGAAGGCGACCAACGATTTCCAGGCGACCTTCAACCTTCAGTTCCGTTCGAACAACATCCTGCGCGAGTTGCTCGATATCGGCGGGCCGCTCAACCGTTCGGGTAGCCTCAAGCTCCGCTTCAATGCGGTGAACGAGCAGGGTACGCTCTATAACGGCGCGTACAACAAGAACCAGTTCGCCAGCCTCGCGCTGACCGGCCAGGTGACCGACAAGCTGAGCTGGGAGCTCGACGGGTTCTACCAGCGCACGCGCCAGGACAACCAGGTCAACAGTGTCTCATTTAATACCGGCAAGATCAGCATCAACGGCGTCACTTACGGGCCGGTGACCAGCCTCAAGGCGCTCGACGGCGCGTTCGAGCCCGGCGCGAAGGGCACGACCAAATTCAACGACATCGACAGCCTCACCGGGCGCATCAACTACCAGATCAGCCCGGACTGGAAGGCCAGCTTCGCCGCGCGCTATGCCGCGCTCGACGAGCGGTTTCCGGGCAGTCTCGCTGCGATTTACGACAATCAGGGCGATTACTACAGCACCGTCTACAACATGAACCGGCTGTTCAAGTATTACGTGTTCGACGCCAGCATCAACGGCAAGTTCGACACCGGCCCGTTTCATCACGAAATCGTCGCCGGCCTCTCGTCGCTGACCGACCAGTTCCTGTATGATAACCCGACGCGCAACTTCATCCTGGGCACCAATGCAGATGGCAGTGCAGGAGCGGCCGTCACGGTGCCCGCGGCTGGCCTGCCCGGCGTGCCGCGCGTTCCCGGCGTAAGTGCCCAGTACATCAACGTCCAGACGTTCAACATCTACAACCAGAACAACCAGCCAACGATTTTGGGCAACGCCAAGGCGCTCTACAACAATCGCCCGCCGGTCTGGACTTTGTACCAGCACATCAACCAGCGCGCGGCCTATATCAGCGACACCGTCAGCTGGGGCCCGCTCTCGGTCTTGGTCGGTGCGCGCTACACCCGTTATGACGAGGTCAACTCGAACCCCGACGGCGGGCTGATCTCCACTTTCCGCTATCGTCCGCTGACGCCGATCTACGCAGTCACCTTGAAGCTGCCTTATGCGATCCGCGCCTATTTCAGCTATGTCGAAGCGCTGCAGGACGGCGCGATCGCCCCGACCACCGCGACCAACAGCGGTGCGTCGTTCGGGCCGCTGAGCTCACACCAGTACGAAGCGGGACTGAAGTCTGCCGGCCGCTGGGGCAGTGCCAGCCTGGCCGCGTTCCGGATCGTCCAGCCATCGGAATATGTCGATGCTACCCCGACGTTCGTGCGCGACGGCAATGCCCGCTATCAGGGCATCGAGTTCAACGGCGCGGTTGTGCCGTTTTCCGGCCTGACGGTCAGCGCATCGGCGGCCTATCTCGATGCCAGGCAGGTGTCGGGCAAGCCCGCGCTGGTCGGCGAGCGCATTCCCGGCACCACCAAGTTCCAGCTATCCGGGCAGGTGGAATACGCGCTGCCGTTCCTGCCGGGGGTCACGGTGCTTGGCGGCGTGCGCCATTCGAGCGATGCACTGGGCGGAGCGAACACGAACTTGCCCGCCAGCACGTTCGTCTATCCGGCATCGACCCAGGGCGATCTCGGCGCGTCCTATGCCTTCGATCTCAGCGACCATGCGATCCTGCTGCGTGCCAACGTCCAGAACGTGACCAACGTCCAGTACTGGCTACCCAACTCGACCGGGACGGGCTTGTCGGCCGGTATCCCGCGCACGTTCAGCCTCGCGGTGCAGGTCGGGCTCAACCGGAATGGCTCGGGCGGCGCGCCCGTCCATATCGGTGACGGCGGCGGCAGTGACGAGAGCAATGCCTACATCGCGATGGATGCGGGCATCGCCCTGCCGTCAACGTTCAAGGCGACGGCGATCAACACAGTCGACAATCCTACGCTGGGGCCCGTTTCCAACGCGCTCCGCGTTCACCAGCAGACCGGCTGGGATGTCGATGGGATCATCGGCTACAACCTCGGCCGGTTCAGCGCCGAAATCGAAGCGGGCTTCAAGCGCTACGGCGTGGGCGCTATCAAGTTCAACGACGCGACCGTGCCGATCGAGGTTGCCGGGCAGCAACATGTCGCGGGCGATTATGCAGGCGGCGGCGGTCGGACCGGGGTTCTGTCGGTGCTGTTCAACGGCCTGTTCAACATCGGCCAGAAGGATTCCGCCTGGCGCGGCTTCTTGGGCGGCGGCGTCGGCCTCGCGCGGATCAGCTCCGGTCAATGGACGCTCGATTCAAGCAAGACGTCC
>CAJCHR010000486.1 GCA_903970225.1 Actinobacteria bacterium 21-64-8
CGGCGGCAACGCGGATTTCATGCTGATCCCGCCGCACTGCGCCGCGAACCCCAAGGTCTACGAATGCCAGCTGGTCGCCGAGCATCCGCGCGCCCGGCCCGCGCCGTGGACTTCGCAGCGCGACCCTCGGGTACGCGCCGCGGTGATCGCCGCGCCCGCGCTCGGCTATGCGTTCAAGGGCGGGCTCGGCGACGTTCGCATTCCGATCCAGCTCTGGCGTGCCGACAACGACCACACCTTGCCCGCGCCGGATTATGCCGACGCGGTGCGCGCGGCGCTGCCGGTGCCACCGGAATTCCACACCATCCCCGGCGCCGAGCACATCGATTTCGTGGCACCCTGCAACGGCCCGCTGCAGATCCGGCAGGTCTGCACGAGTGATCCGGGGTTCGACCGGGCGGCGTTCCACCGGGCGTTCGACGCCGACGTGGTGCGTTTCTTCGAGAGCAAGCTCACCGCCAGATGACACGAAAAAGGGGATGCCGATCGCCCGGCATCCCCTCTTCAGTCCGTGGTTGAGGCTCAGGCCTCTTCTTCGGGCTCTTCGACCGCGATTTCGCCGGGTTCGGCGTTCGGGTTGTACTTCTCGGTGAAGCCCGAGACGTCGGTCTCGAACAGCGCGGCCATCACGTCGACGCCCTGCGACTGCAGTTCGGCTTCGTCCGGCGAGCGCGCGACGTTGACCTGAACGTGCACCGTCACCTCGGGGTGAAGGTTCACACGCACGTTCGACAGCCCGATCGTCTTGATCGGCTTGTCGAGCACGACCATGTGCTTGGCGACCTTGACGTCGATCGCGGCCAGCGCATCGACGATGTCACGCGCCGAGACCGAACCGTAAAGCTGGCCCGAGTTCGACGAGGCGCGGATCAGGACGACCTGCTTGCCTTCGACGCCCTGCGAATCGGCTTGCGCATGGGTGCGGCGCTCGGCGTTGTCGGACTCGATCTTCGCGCGGTTGGCTTCGAAGACCTTCTTGTTGGCGTCGTTGGCGCGCAGCGCCTTCTTGGCCGGGAGCAGGAAGTTGCGAGCGTAGCCGTCTTTGACGGTGACCACGTCGCCGATCGCGCCGAGCTTCTCGATGCGTTCCAGGAGAATGATGTTCATGACTCTTCCTCCTTACTTCACGATGTAGGGCAGGAGCCCGATCTGGCGGGCGCGCTTGATCGCCTGCGAAAGCTCACGCTGCTTCTTGCCGGAGACCGCGGTGATGCGGCTCGGCACGATCTTGCCGCGCTCGGACATGAAGCCCTGGAGCAGGCGCACGTCCTTGAAATCGATGACGGGCGCGTTCTTGCCCGAGAACGGGCAGGACTTGCGGCGGCGGAAAAAGGCACGGGCCATGGTTCAGGAATCCTCGCGTTCGCGGCGGCGCGTGCGCTCGCGGTCGGACTTGCGCATCTGCACCGAGGGACCATCCTCGAGCTCGTCGACGCGCACGGTCAAATAGCGGATCACGTCCTCGTTGATCTGCGTCTGGCGCTCAAGCTCCAGCACCACGCCCGGAGGGGCATCGATGTTGAGCAGCACGAAGTGCGCCTTGCGGTTGCGCTTGATCTTGTAGGCGAGGTTCTTGAGGCCCCAGGCTTCGGTCTTGGTGACCTTGCCGGCATTGGTCTCGACGATCTCGGTGGCGGTGGCGGCCAGCGCATCGACTTGCGCCTGGCTCAGATCCTGGCGAGCCAGGAACACGTGCTCGTAAAGCGGCACGGGGTGCTTCCTTCTAATCTGGACCGATCGCTGGCTGATCCGCGGTATTGCGGGGCCCCTCCGGCTTTCTTCGGATTTCCGCCGGGCGGACCCGGGCGAACCGGCCCCATAGCGCAATCGGCGCGCGATGCAAGCGGCGCGCAAGGTGACGGGTCGGCCAAGGTGACGCTGTCGACACCGTTGACACGGTGCAGCGCAAAAACCGTCACCTTGCGGGGCGGGTGTCACCTTGCGCCCGATCGAGGGTATTGCGCCCCTCCCATGAAGCGGAGGGGCGAAGTTGTCGCCGGATCGCCGCAAGCCGCAGCCCCTCGTCCCAGACCGCCGCGAACCGCTCGCCCAGCCGCGCGCGCAGGCGATAGGCGGAGTTGCGGCTCATCCCGACCTGCCGCGCCGCCGCCGAGACCGAGCCCTGCTCACCGAGCGCGCGCACGAACGCGACGATCTTGTCGCGGGTCCAGCGGTATTCGGCGTTGGAGCGACGGGGTGGGCGCGGGGCGTCAGGCCTGGTCATGAACCGCGCATACCGCGCGGGCCATGGTGTAGGAAAATGGTTTCGCCAGGTCCGCGTGTCGGGGCGCCGTCAGGCTATCTCAGGCAAAGGCGAACCGCACCGAGCGGCGACGCATCGCTGCGCCGACCAGCCCGAAACCGCCCACGAACATGGCCCACGTCGCGATTTCGGGAACGGGCGTCACCTGGATGATAGCGCCCGATTCGTCCCCGCCCACGAAGCCGCAGCCGGGCTTGCCCGCGCAGAAGTCGGTATCCTGGTCCGCGCCGCCGAGCGCCACGAACGTGTTGTTGAAGCCATTGCCGACCTGGATGCCCTCGTTGGGGCCATTGAAGTTTCCGCCCAGTGCGTAAACCAATCCACCTGGCGTGGAATGCGGGGCGGTGTTGAAGTCCGCCTGGGTGAACGTGAAGGCATCGACATCGCTGCTTCCGCTGTAGCTCAGCACGAACGAGGTCAACTCGCCGTCGAACGAATCGATGAATCCGTCGTGGTTGAGGTCACTGCCCTGGAACGAACCGGTTATCGTCGCGCTGTCCGGGTAGCCGTCCTGCGTGAAGACGAAGGAGGCGGCGTCGGCGGCGGCCGACGAGGCGAGACAGGCCGCGGCAATACCCAGCATTCCCAAAATTCGCATCGTTTCCGCCCCATTCGTGATTCCCGAACATGCATGACACATCAGGAAGATCGGACAAAGCGCGAAGCCCGCGAGGCTCGGGAAAAGCCAGCAACGCGGCGACGGACCCCCTCAGATCACCTTTGCGAAGACCCGCTGACCCGCCACACTGCGTTGGCAAGATCGTCCGCCACCAGCAGGGCGCCTTGCCGGTCTATCGCCAACCCGACGGGCCGGCCATGCGCGGTGTTTCCGCCGGTCAGGAAGCCGGTCAGAACGTCGATCGGCTTGCCCGCCGGGCGTCCGTTCACGAAGGGCACGTAAATTACCTTGTATCCGTTCATCGGATCGCGGTCCCAGCTGCCGTGCTCGCCGATGAAGGCGCCGCTGCGGTAACGCGCAGGCATCGCGCCGCCGGTCGAGAAGGCGATGCCGAGCGGCGCGACGTGCGAGCTCAGCCCATAATCGGGGACGATTGCCCTGGCGACGAGATCGGGCCGCTGGGGCTTGACGCGCGGATCAACGTGCTGGCCCCAGTAGCTGTAGGGCCAGCCATAAAACCCGCCGTCGCGCACCGATGTCAGATAATCGGGCACGAGGTTGGGCCCAAGCTCGTCACGTTCGTTGACGACGGTCCACAGCACATTGGTGGTGGGTTCGAACGTGAGGCCGACCGGATTGCGCGTGCCCTCGGCATAAAGACGGTGCGCGCCGCTTGCCCGGTCGATCTCCCAGATCGCCGCGCGCTCGTGCTCGGCTTCCATCCCGTTCTCGGTGATGTTGCTGTTCGAGCCGACGCCGACGTAGAGCTTGCTGCCATCGGGGCTGGCGACGAGACTCTTGGTCCAGTGGTGATCGATCGGTCCGCCAGGCAGGTCGGTAAGCTTGGTCCCCGGCTCGGTGATCTTCGTCGCGCCGGTCGTGTAGTGGTAATGGATCAGCGCATCGGTGTCGGCGATGTAGAGATCGCCGCCGACCAGGGCCATGCCGAACGGCGAGTGCAGCTTGTCGAGGAACACGAAGCGCTGGTCGGCGATGCCGTCGCCGTTGGTGTCGCGCAACAGCGTGATGCGGTTCGGCGCCTTTGGTCCGGCGCTCTTGGCGTGCGCCTGGATCAGCCCCATGACCACGTCCTTGGGCCGGTTGACCGGCGGCTTGGGGCCATCGCTTTCGGCCACCAGCACGTCGCCGTTGGGCAGGACGAGCACCGAGCGCGGGTGGATCAGGTCCCTCGCGAAGGGCTGGACCCTGAGATCCGCGCCGGCGGTGGGGAGCTCGTTGGCCTTCCACGGCTCGGATGCCGCCGTCTTCATCGGTGGCAGCAGATATTGATTCGGCTCGGGCAGGACCGGATTGGGCCCGGTCTGCGTATCGGGCGCGGCGATCGGCTGGGAGCATGCGCCCAGCGCGAGTACCGCGAGACCGGCGAGCAGCAGCGGGCTTCGGGCCGGATTGCGGAGGTCGGTTTCGCGGCGGCTCATGCCAGCACTCCCCGGCGGCTGGAGGTCATCTCGGCGAACCCGGTTATCAGCAGGATGGCGACCACGATGATCGAGAGAGCGAGGCCCGTCGGCACGACCGAGGTGTAGCCGTCCCGGCTGTGGACGAAGACGTTGAAGATCGACAGCACGAGCACAGCCGCATGGCCGACGCCCGCTGCCGTGCTAGGCCAGACGTGCTGCACGAGGCCCTGGATCAGGCCGACCAGCACGAACAGCGCCGCCGCGAGCAGTCCGATCGCCAGCAGCCAGACCGAGAAGGTCTCCCAGATCATGTCATACGATCGCGCATAAGCCACGTCGGTGCCGAGCGTGATGAGGAAGCACGCCGCCGGAAAGCTCATCAGAGCGGCAAAGAGCGGCCGGGGCGCGCGAAATCCTGGGGAATTTGAAAGCGATACCATGCATGTGACTTTCGGCGGAGCGTGCTGCCACTACGCGCGGCGAGACACCAAGGTTCCCGAACGCCCCGGCGCGCCACTTTCCCGCCGCCCGGGCGTTGCCGCTCAATGCGTACGTTCACTCTTGCCGCCGTCCTCCTGGCGCTGCCGCTCTGCGGCTGCGTGCGCGCGCCGCCGATGCCGCCCCCGGCGCCCGCGCCGCGCTTCGATGCGATCGCGTTCTTCGCGGGCCACACCGAAGGGACCGGCCACCTGGAGAAGCTGCTGTCGGGGCGGAAAACCACGCGCGTGCAAAGCTTGGGGCGGATCGAGGGGCAGACGCTCGTCGTGGACCAGACGCTGACCGGAGGTTCGGGCGCGCCCACGCACCGCGAGTGGCGGATCCACCAGACCGGGCCGGGCCGCTATGCGGGCACGCTCAGCAACGCCTCCGGCGGCGAAATCCTCGGCGAGGTCAGCGGCAACCGGCTGCACTTCGCATTCAGGATGAAAGGCGGGCTGACCGTGGAGCAATGGCTGACGCTCGCGCCCGATGGCCGCTCGGCGCACAACGTCATGACCGCGACCGTGATGGGGCTGCGGGTGGCGGCGCTCGACGAGGATATCCGCAAGATCGACTAGAGCAGCGCGATCCCGATCGCCTTGTTGACTGCGTCGCGGACCGCGGCAAGGCCGGCGTTGAGGGCCTGTTCGACGAGCAGTTCACCCATCCCCTCGACCGCGAGGAACACCTGCCGGGCCGCGTTCTTCTGCATCTCGAGCAGCACCGATGCGTCCGCGGCGGTGATCTGGCCGGCGATCTTCTCGGCCTCAATCTTGACCAGCGTCTTCGCAAGCTGCGTCGCCTGGTCCGAGGCGTAATCCTTGATCGTCGGCCACTTGGCGTCGAGCACGCCTTTCATCGCGCCGAGGATGCTTTGTGCGAGCGCGCCGACATCCAGAGCCATCGTCTACTTCCCCGAATCCGCGGAGTCGCCGCGCTTCTTGGCCATTTCCAGAGTGAGGATCGCGACCAGTCCCTGGTCGATCAGCTTGTGCGCGGAGCCGGCGACGAGTGGGGTGAGCGTGCTCTTCGACTGGTCGGGCAAGTCCGCGCTCGCGCCGTAATCGGTGCGGCAGGCGATCGAGGGATCGATGCCGTTGTCCGCCACTGCGGTCTTCTGCGCGGCCGTCAGCGGCGCGGTCACGCAGCCCTTGTGGAGCAGCGCGAGCCAGGCGATGTTTTCCTTGAGCAGTTCGACCTGCGCGATCGTGAGCTGGTTCTTGGGGATTGCGGCCACGCGCTGTGACAGCGTGGCGATCGCCACGGCTTCGCGGCTGTAGAAATCCTGACTGGCGCCGAAGCTGCGTTCGGCCGGGGTCAGCGCGGTATCGAGCTTGACGAAGAACGTGGCGATGTCGGTCTGGATCGCGGTGACGTCGGTCTCGGTCTGCTCATCGTATCTGGAGACGAGCTGGATCGTGGTGCAGGACTGCAGCAGACATGCGGCGCCGAGCACCGCCAGGACCCTGGCCACGCGCGGTTTGGTGATGCGTGAAGATGCCATGCACGCCCCATGGGGCGACGATTCGCCCGCGGGACGCACATTTGCGAGATTCGATCGTGGGATGCAAGCCGCCGGACAGCGGGAGCGGCGGGCGGCCAGGCGCCCGCATGGTTACGCCTTGCGCGAAGCCTCGATCACCGCGGTCACGCGCGCGGCGCCTTCGGCGCTGTCGACCGCGAGGTCGATCGGGCGGGCGGCGAGTTCTTCGTGATGGCCGTTGAGGAATGTGATCGCGGAATCGCGGCCGAGCACCTTGAACGCCAGCGTGGTGACTTCGCCCTGCCGCGCGGCGGCTTCGGGGGTCAGCTTGGGGCCGGCCTTGCGGAAGCTGTTGCGGCGGGGTTTCTGGAGGCGCTCTTCCGGTTGCTCTTCCGGAGTCTCTTCTTCGGGCTGCTCATCGCCCGCCCGTTGGTCGTCCGCCAACTCGTCCGAGGCCTGCTCGTCTACGGTCTGCTCGTCGTGATCGTCGTCGTCGATGTTCATCACGCTGCGTCTCCAAGGCTCACTTCGGTCAGGGAGGCGAGGTCTTCCGCCGCTTCCTTGGCCGTCACCGTCACGCCGCCCACCGTGACATCGCCGCCAGCCCGGTTGGCACGGGCCCGCGCGATGCTCTCGTCGCGGTCCGCCATTTGCAGCCACGCGGCTTCGGCGCGCAGGCACCGCTCACGCACATTGTCGAGCGTCGCTTCGGCCGCTTCGGCATGACACCGGGCGGCATGGTCTCGATATGTGATCGGCTGGGACACGGCGCGCTCCTTCAAAAGGTGCCCTGAGCGGGCGGCGAGAGGGGGGCGCCCCCGGGGAATCGCTTCGGAAATCCGATGGGAATCCCGGAGGCGCCATATGCGATGATGCTGGTTAAGCGATCACGCCTCGACGAGGTTGACCGCCGACTGGCGACCGCGCTTGTCGTTCTCCAGCTCGTACTTGACGCGCTGGTTCTGGCTGAGCGTACGCAGGCCGGCACGCTCTACCGCGCTGATGTGGACGAATGCGTCCTGGCCGCCGGTGTCGGGCGTGATGAAGCCAAAGCCCTTGTCGGCGTTGAAAAACTTGACGGTGCCGATCTCGCTCATGGGTATTCCTTCTTGAATGCGACGCGTCCGAGAATGGATGCATCTCGCGCTGCAAGGGGCACAAAGAAGGAAAAGGGCCGCAAAGCTCCGAAGACCGTCGATTTGCGACTGTAGCACCGCGCCATGTGGGCGCTGATGGGTCGGAATGCAAGCTGGGCTTTGCTGCCGGACCGCCGCCTACCCGGTTGCAATCCGCGCCTTTGGCCGTCATATGCGCGACCGGGAGTCCGGGCGGGCGCTTGCGTCCGCCAACCTGGTCAGGTCGGGAACGAAGCAGCCACAACGGGTAGCGGCGGGTCGTCCGGCTCCTTTTTCCCTGACAATCGGGCGCTGGTTGCCTAACTCCGGGGATGATGATCGAATCCACTGACATGTTTGGCGCGCCGGTGGAACCGCAGGCGCCTTCGCCGACCGCGGCCGAGCTCGAGGCCGCGGGGCAGGGCGGGATGTTCGGCGATCCGGAACCCGCGACAAAGCCTGCCCCGGCGCCCGTTTCGGCGCCGCAGCCCTACCGGGTGCTCGCGCGCAAATACCGGCCGCGCACGTTCTCCGAGCTGATCGGCCAGGACCCGATGGTGCAGACGCTGTCGAACGCGATCAAGCGCGGGCGGCTGGCGCATGCGTTCCTGATGACGGGCGTGCGCGGGGTGGGCAAGACCAGCACCGCACGGCTGATCGCCAAGGCATTGAACTGCATTGGCCCCGACGGCACCGGCGGACCCACGATCGATCCTTGCGGCGTGTGCGAGCCGTGCGTCGCGATTGCGGAA
>CAJCHR010000487.1 GCA_903970225.1 Actinobacteria bacterium 21-64-8
AGCATCGACGCGTAATTGCGGTCCTTGTGGTCCTCGCGGGTATGGTGCCAGTGGTGAAACGCGGGGCTCGAGAGAACCTCTTCCAGCACCCACAGCCGCCAGCGCACGTTGGCGTGGATGAAATAGCTCCACAGCGAACCCACGAACAGCACCAGCGCGGGAACGAGAGTCGGGTGATCGCCCACCGGAGACGCCAGCCCCGTCGCATAAAGCAGGACGAGCCCGCACAGCCGCGTGAATACGACATCGACCGGATGCGCGCGGGTGTTGACGAGGAAATGGATATGCTCGGCGCTGTGATGAACAGCGTGGAAGCGCCACAGCCACGGCCATTCATGAGACCAGCGATGGCCCCAATAGAAGCCGAACTCTCCAACCAGCATGGCCAGGACCATGCGCCATCCCAGCGGCAGGTTCGATGCCGCCGAAGTCCACGCCGCTGGCAGGGCTGCGTTAATCAGTGTCGCCAGAAGTGCCGAGACCGGCGCGAGAACCAGCACGGCCGTGACGGTCCCCACGAAATACCAGCCGAGGTTGGTCGTCCAGCCGGTATAGAAGAATCGCGCGCGTCTTACCGCGAAAAGCCGCTCGAGCGGCCCGAACACCGCGATGATCAGCAGAAGGACCGAGCAGACCTGCACGCCCTGAAGGATAAGTGCGGCGAGGTGATGGTTCATGGCAGCATCAGATCACGCCCGGTCGGGAAAGGCAAAACGATAAGCGGCGCCGACATCGCAAGACGCCGGCGCCGCTCGATCCAAAAATATCGTACTTGGGGAGATCCTATGCTGCGGCCATCGTAGCCGCTTGGCGACGACGCATGGTAAGGCCGACGGCGCCGAGGCCGAGGATCATCATCGCCCAGACCTGCATTTCGGGCACGGCCGGGATCACCACGTCGCTGACCAGCGCGAACGGTGGGACCGGAAGATTGCCGTGCGCCAGGAAGGAAAGAGTCTCGGATTTATCGGTGGCAATGAAATCAAGGCTTTCCGTCGCCCAGCCGGAGAACCCGTGGTTGGGAAGATCGACGTCTCCCGAATTCCAGGTCGTGCCGCCGATGGCCGCGTCAAGACTTTGAACCGTGGCGCCGTCGAAGCCCGTCTGCTGGCCAAACGCATAGTTGAAAGTAAGCGTGTATTGCTTGCCGACGATCAGGCCATTGATCGTCTGGCTGATCGGGCCGGTAAAATAATCGCCGTCCATCGCCGCAAAGTTGCCCGTGCCCGAAAGCGTGGTGCCGTTCCAGGTATTGTTGCCATTGTTGGCCTGCGTCCACAGCGGCATCGAGGTCCCGGAATCACCCGAGTTGGCGTCGTGATCGACCCAGTTGTAGCCGCCGCTCGTCCAGCCGGTCACGGCCGTGCTGTTGTTGAAGGAGCCGGGGCCGTTAGACAGCTGGGTGAAATCGCCGTTGACCACGAGATTCTGGATCGCAGCATTGGCGTTTGATGCAAACGCAAGCGTCGCGAACCCCGCAAGAACCATTAATTTCATGTCATTCCCCCTCTGAGCCTAAGCAACACGCTCGATTCGCCGCAATTAACTGAAACATTGCCGCACTGCAATGCTGCACGCGATGGATAAAATTCGCATCCACAATGGCACTTTTTCGAATGGTGATCGCGCACTCATGCACTGAAAAATATAAACGGGAGCGTTGTCATCATATTGTAACGATCGAATACTTCAGGTCGAGAATTTCGAACAGATCGCAAATTGATCGCAATGGCTGAAAACCGCCGCGGTCTTGTCATCCGAACCCAAAGATCGCAGACGAGCATCAATCCCTGCCCGGATAGCCGAACCAGACGAACAGCGGCGGCATCCGAAAACGCCGCCGCTTGATTCATCTCAGTGCAGAAGACGATGTCTCATGCTGCGGCCAGCATAGCCGCCTGACGACGACGCACGGTAAGGCCGACGGCGCCCAGGCCGAGGATCATCATCCCCCAAACCTGCATTTCAGGCACGGCCGGGATCGAGACGTTGCTCACGAGGGCAAACGGCGGAACGGGCAGATTTCCGTGGGCATAGAACGACAGAACCTCAGACGCGCTGGTCGCGGTGAAATCGACCGTGGCCTTGCTCCATCCGGAAAACCCATGATCGGAGAGTTCGAAGTCACCCGAATTCCATCGCGTGAATTGGCCGGCAGCCCCGATGCTGGCATCGATGCTCTGGATCGTATCGCCGCTGAAGCCCTGCTGCTGGCCGAAGGCATAATTGAACGAGAGCGTATACGCCTGGCCGACGACCAAACCCGAAACCGTCTGACTGAGCGGGCCCGTAAAATAAGCGCCATCCAACGCCGCGAAGTTGCCCGAGCCCGACGCTGTCTTGCCGTCCCAGGTGCTGGAGCCGCCGTTGGCCGCGGTCCAAAGCGAAACATTGCCCGAAACTCCGGAAGACCCGCTCGTGGCGTTGTTCATCACGAAATTATAGCCGTTGTCGCCGGCATCGCGTTCGTTGGTCCAACCCGTCGCTACGGTGTTGACGTCAAACTGACCAAGACCGTTCGACAGCTGGGTGAAATCGCCGTTGGTCACCATATTGCTGATTGTTGCGTCCGCGCTGGGCGCAAACGCAACCGCCGCAAATGCGGCGAGAACCATCAACTTCATTACTTAAACCCCCTGCGACCCGAAGCAACACCTTCGATTCGTTGGCGATATCCGAATAGCCAGGTGACAGCAACAAACTTACATGGATTAAGTTAATTAACTTTATCCTACCCAATTTCGGACCCGGCTCAGGGCGCCGGCACCTTTCGGATATCGCCGAACCAACGAGCGAGGGCGACGTAGAAATCCACATCCTCAGCCGCTCCGCCAAGCTCGATCGGATGCTTGAGGTCGTCGCTCGGGCGGTGGTAGTCGGTGTTGAAGAAGTGTTCGAGCCGCGGCAGGTCACCGTACGCACTCTCGACCATCACCGCCGGCACGTCGTGCTGGAGAAGCGCCCAGCCGTCCTGACGCTTGGCGTAGACATTGGCCTCGTCGTTCGCGACGATCTTGCGCCGCTCATGCCTTGCAACGTCCTCGATGATCGGATCGAGCTTGGTCATGCCGCGTCCGACGATCGCGAGCGCAGTGCCCTTTGGCGCAATCGCATCGCTATCGATGTTGAACGCGGCGACGATGCGTTTCAGCGGCAACGGCGGGTTTTCGGCAAAGGCATGCGCACCAAGCAGGCCGAGTTCCTCCGCCGTGGTCGCGAGGAAATACACATCGCGGTCCGGTGGATGCGGCGCAGCCGAGAGCTTCTCCGCCACCGCGGTCAACGCCGCGACTCCGCTGGCGTTGTCGACCGCGCCGTTGCAGATCAGATCCTCTGCCGGGGGTTCGGCGCAAACTCCGAAGTGATCCCAATGCGCGACGAACAGCACGGCAGTCCCATCCGGGCGGCGGCCGGGGAGCTTGCCTATCAGATTGTGCGTCGTGATCCGCGTTTCGTGAGTCGTCGCCTCGAGTGACGCGGTGATATCGAGCGCAAGCGGCTGGAAATCCGGCCTGGCCGCGGACTCCTCGAGCGCCTTGAGCGAAAGCGCGGTTCCCTTGAGGAGAGCAGCCATGCCCTTGTCGGTGATGAAGCCCTCGAGATCTCCCCCTGTGGCATCGTCCGCGAGTGCGTAGCCGGAGCGTTTGCGATGCCCTATGACGTTTTCGAGCGTACGGTCGCCGTCGAGCACCGTCAGCACCGCGGCGGCACCGGCGGCAAGAAGTTCGTTCTGACGCAAACTGTCGGTCATGTCCCCATCGAGCAGCACCGCGACTCGGCCGGCCAGTTCGGTTCGCCCCAGCGAGGCCTTGAGGCCGCGCCCGACGAACAACAGCGGCGCATCCCTCACCAGTGCGCGATTGCCCGAGGTTACCATCAGGATGCTGCCCGGCGGCAAGATCTGGTGACGCCCCTTGCGGGCGAACTCGGCGGTCGATCCATCGGGCACGCGCGCGATCACCACCACCGGCGCGAACCACTCATGAGCGGGATCGTTGGTGCCTGATGTCAGTCCGATCTCGAACCATCTACGCGCGAGATAACGCAGTGTCTTGCTCTCGCCATCGGTCCCCGGTTCGCGGCCCTGGAAATCGTCGCTGGCCAGCACCTGGATATCGGCAAGGAGATCAGCCTGGGTCTGCGCATTCGCATTTCGTGCGGCCAGGAGCGAGGTCGGCATGACCAGCGCGAACAAGGTCGCGGCCAATACCGTAAATCGTCGCGCACGCCCCCTGTTCATTGCGCGCAATGTACCCCACCGCGATGATGCGGAAAGCGAATTCTTGCGATGAATGCGCTTCTTAGCGCGGTGAAGCGATTAGGCCACTCACGCCGCAGCCGCGTGCCTCGCCCGGGCGCGCGCGACGAGTTCGGGCAACGCGACATTGCTTAACGCCACATGCTGTAGCGCCCGCCGGCCGCGGCTCGGCGCCGCCTCCTCGGTGCGCGCGTGCTGGAGCGCCAGATTGTCCCAGATCAGCAGATCATCGGGCTGCCACCAGTGGGTGTAGCGGCGCTCTGGCGCGTACAGCACGCCGAACAGCGTATTGAGCACCGTTCGGCTGCGCGCCTCGCCAAGTTCGAGAATGCGATCGGCGTGATGTTCGGTGACGAACAGCAGCGGCGCACCTGTGCTTGGATGGATCAACCGCACCGGATGCTCGGCCACGAATGGCGGCCAGTCGTATTCCGCCATATTCGAGATCAGCACGTGGCGCAGCGTACAGTTGGCGATTTCCTCGCGCAGTTCTGGCGGCAGCAGGCCCCATGCCGCTCTGTTGCTGACGTAAGTCGTCGATGTCGGCGTATCGGGCAGCGCGATCGGATGAAGGCAGATCGCATGGATCGGGGCATCGGTATACGTCAGGTCGCAATGGAACTTCAGCTCATCACGCCCGCCCGCATTGTCATTGGCAAGCACGCTGACGTAATCGTCCGGACCGTTGTTGGCGACCGGAGGCGGAGGACCGAACCAGCTCGCGATTTCCAGCTGGCGCTCGCCTGACAATCTGCCTCCGCTGCGAAACAACAGCATATCGTGATGGCGATAGGCGTCGCGCAGCGCGGCAATATCGGTTGGCGAGCCGCCATGCGCCGTGTCGAAGCCTTGGACCTCGACTCCGAGATCCGGATGGAGCGGGACGAATTCCAAGGGCTCTCTCCCTGCGGCGCTTGCGGCCGCTTACGGGACGCAGGCTAAAGCTGCCAAGCCGACCGGGCAAGCCGTCGTTCAGTGAAAATCACGCCATGATTGCGTGGCGACTGAAATCCCATATCGCTGCGGCGAGTTCTTCGCGCCGTTCCCGGACCAGCTCGCGGCCCTCATTGAGCAACTCGGTATGAGTGGTCGTCGCCAGCAGATTATAGATCAGTCGCGCCTGCAGCCCCGGATCGCCCTGACGGAGTTGGCCCGAACGCATGCCGCGCTCGACCTGATCGCTCAGGCAATCGAGCAACGGGCGCAGCGCTTCTGCCAGTTCAGCCGGACGGGCCTCGGCCAGTCGCAAGTGCTCGCGGCTGAGCGCGGCGCTACGCCGGTCACCTGTCGTCGGATCGCCCGAGACGTAAACGCCCAGCACGATATTGTAGATGAAGTACCGGATGCATTCGACCGGATCGTCGCACGTCGCGAAGTGCTCGATGAAGTGGTCCGCGGCGCTGCGCAGGACCCGTTCGAATACCGCGAGAACAAGATCGTCCTTGCCCGGAAAACCATCATAGAAGGCCCGGCGCGCAAGACCGGTACGCTTGAGCAGCGCCCGGACGGTCAGCCCTTCGAGACCTCCCTCACCCAGAAGATTGTTGGCGGCGGCAACGATCTGACGGCGGCGGTCCTCGTGATCGCCCCGACGATCAGTCGTGGCCGGAAGTGCGGCGATATCAGCGTTGAGCATCCTCCAATGCTTACGGACTTGCGCGCCGCTCGTCCACCGTGCTTGACACATGTCTTGCTGCGCTTTAATTAATCGAGAACGATGTTCTCATAAACTTACGGGGTGAGGCTCTATGCCCAAGGTGACTTTCATCGCGTTCGACGGCGCGGAACAGACCGCCGAAGTGCCGGTCGGCGAAAACGTCATGCGCGGCGCGCTGTACAACGGCGTCGATGGGATCGTCGGCGAATGCGGCGGTGGGCTCTCCTGCGCGACATGTCACTGTTACGTCGACGAGGCTTGGGTCGCGGCGGTAGGCGGGCCATCTTCGCAGGCTGAGGAAGAGCTGCTCGAATCCGCTGCGACCGAGGTCAGGCCGAACAGCCGCCTCAGCTGCCAGATCGAACTGACCGGCGCGCTCGACGGGCTGGTCGTGCATACCCCCGAAACCCAGTACTGATCGAACGCGGAAGATACAGGAGCGCTCACGATGGCCATCGACGCAAAGAACCCCGTGCCGCCCACCCTGCCCCGCTATGCCGGGATGGACCAGGTGCCCGCGCACGTTCCGCCTGAACTCGTCAAACAGACCGGCCTGCCTTATGGTCCCGAGTTCACAGCCGATCCGTACAAGTTCTTTGCCGAGCTGCATCACCGGATGCCGCCGATCTATTACGATGTCGGCCCGTTCGGCAACGCGTGGCAGGCGATCAAGCACGAAGACGCGCTGTTCATCTTGCGCCACCCCGAGATCTTCACCAACGAGGGCGCGACGCCCTTCCCGCGCGATCATAGTGATTATTACTACTTCCTGCCGATCGAGATCGATCCGCCGCACCACCGCAAGTATCGCAACATCGTCGATCCGTTCGTCTCGCCCAAGGCGGTGCTCGAGCTATCCGACCTGATCCGCAAACGCGCGAATGACCTGATCGACGGATTCGTCGACAAGGGCGGCACCGAGTTCGCGGTGGCATTCGGGCGGCCGCTGCCGGTCTCGGTATTCCTCGATATCATGGGCCTGCCGCAGGACATGCGCGACACGTTCGTCGAGTGGGCGATGGACCTGCTCCATTCGACCGCGCCCGGTATGATGGATGCCGCGTTCCGCAAGATCCAGGATTACATCCGCTCGGCGATCGCCGACAAGAAGGCCAACCCCGACGACAAATTGGTCAGCCGCATCGCGCATGCTGCGCCGGATGGCGAACCACTGAGCGACAAGGAAGTGTTCGGCTTCGTCGTGTTCCTGTTCATCGCGGGCCTCGACACTGTGTTCGCGGCGATGAACAACATGTGGCTTTGGCTCGCGCAGAACCCCGAGCGGCGCCAGGAGATCATCGACCGTCCGCAGGATATCGACCGCGTGGTCGAGGAGCTGCTGCGCAGCTGGTCGGTGACGTTCTCGGGCCGGGTGCTCGCGCAGGATTACGAGTTCAAGGGTGTCCAGATGAAGAAGGGCGATCGGATCACCTGCATCCTGCCCGCCTGCAATCTCGATCCCGATGTGTTCCCGAACCCTACGGAAGTCAGCTTCGACCGCCCGCGCCAGACGGTGCTCGCATTCACCGTGGGTCCGCACAGCTGCATGGGCGCGCACTTGGCCCGGCTGGAGATCAAGATCGGGCTGCAGGAATGGCTCAAGCGCATCCCCGACTTCGCGCTGATCCCCGACACCAAGGTCGAGTACAAGCCCGGCGGCGTCGTTGGTCCGGAATCAGTGCCGCTGGTCTGGTAATTCCTCCCCTTCCTGGAAAGGGGGGAACGGGCTGACCCTCGCACTCGAAGCGAAGTTCGCTTAGTCGGCACCCATGAACCGAACCGACGCAATCGTCATCGGCGCCGGCGTTGTCGGCCTCGCGATCGCGCGCGAGCTCGCCGCTTCCGGTAAATCCGTCGTGATCCTCGAGCGTGAGACCCGGTTCGGCAGCGGCACGTCGTCACGCAGCAGCGAAGTGATCCACGCGGGCATCCACTATGCGCACGGCTCGCACCGCGAGCGGCTGTGCATTGCGGGCAAGCAGATGCTGTACGACTGGTGCGCGGCGCATGGCGTGCCGCACCGCCGGCTGGGCAAACTGACTTTCGCCGCGAACGCGGGCGAACGCGCGCGGCTGGAAGCTATCGCCGAGCACGCCTTTGCGTCCGGGGCGGATCCCGACTCGCGCTGGCTGGAAGCGGACGAGGCGCGCGAACTCGAGCCCGCGCTGTCCGCGCACGCCGCGTTGTTCTCGCCGTCGAGCGGGATCATCGACAGCCACACTTTCATGCTATCGCTGCTCGGCGACGCCGAGGATCGCGGCGCGGTTCTTGCGCGCAATGCCTTGGCCGAACGGATCGAGTGGCACTGCGGCGAATGGCGGGTCACGTCGGGCGAAACGACACTCGCCGCCCAAATCGTGATCAACGCCGCCGGACACGGTTCGTGGGACGTGGCGCGCTCGACCGAGCCGCTCGATCCAGCGCGCATCCCGCCGCGCTTCCTCGCGAAGGGAAGCTATTTCACCTATTCGGGCCGCGTCCCGTTCGCGCACCTGATCTATCCGCTGCCGAGCCACGGCGGCCTCGGCACACACCTCACGCTCGACATGACCGGGGCCGCGCGGTTCGGTCCCGACTTCGAATGGGTCGAGACGATCGACTATGCGGTGAATCCCGAGGCGAAAGCACGCTTCCTTGAGGCGGCCCGGCAGTTCTGGCCCGATGTGGACGCGAACCGGCTCGCGCCCGGCTATAGCGGCGTACGACCCAAACTTGTGGGCCCGGGCCAACCGGACGCCGACTGGCTGATCGAAGGCCCGGACACGCATGGCTTTGCCGGCCTGGTCAACCTCTTCGGCATCGACAGCCCCGGCCTCACCGCCTCGCTGGCGATCGGTGAATATGTGGCGGGGCTGTTATAAATCCCTCCTGGTGGGGAGACCTCAAGGTCCGCCGCAACGCCCCTCGCGAGCAAAAGTAATCTCACGATCATGGCGCTGGAGCGTCAGCGTGGTGCCCTGCTCGGTCAGCGGCGTATCCTTGAGCACCGCTTTGCCGAGATCGTGCGGCAGGAAGCGCAGAGTCACCGAGTGGCCGCCCGGCGCCAGGGGAAAGCTGCGGCTGGAGAAGTTCAGCACCGGCAGATCGATACGCAGCGCCGCCGGCGGACGCGCTGGATCGAGCGCGACGTCGAGACCATCGGCGGCGAACTGAAGCCCCCGGATCGCGCCATCCTGCTGCTGCAGCACGACGTTGAAGTACTGGAGCGGAATACCGTCGGGCAGGTCGAGATCGACCTGCAGGCGGTCCTCGGTGAGCGGATCGTCAGACACCATCACGAATTCGGGCGGCGTCACAGGATCGCTGGCGAGCACCAGGCGATCGCCGGCCCAGCTCCAGTGTCCCTGCGCGACCTCGTTGAGCGCACCGTACGCCAGCTTGTAATGAAAGCGTCCATCCGCGCCCAGCTCGATCTGCCCGGCGATCTCGGCATCGTGCGTGACGTAAAGGCCGGGGCAAGGCTCGGCACGGACGGTCGATGCCGAGAGCACGAGAACGGCGGTGAGTGCGGCGGCGGGGAATCGCGAAAACATCGCCCGCCAATCCTCCAGCGCGCGCCCGCGCGCAAGACTTCGCGCTAGGCCAGCGCCCTCGGCCCGTCTTCCAGCATCGCAATCAGCGCGGCATTGAACGACTCGGGCCGCTCGTACATCGCCCAGTGGCCCGCATCGGGGATCACCCGGAAGTCGGTCTGCGGCTGCACCGATCGGATCGCCGCCGCCTGTAGCGCCGGATCGGGATGCGGCCGATCGAGCGCACCCCAGATCGCATCGACCGGCACGGTGATTTCCGGCAGGATTTTCAACAGTCGATCAGGCACCACGAGATCGGCCTTCACCAGCCGCGTCTTGCGGGCATTGGCGATCAGCAGGTGCAGGGCCAGTTCGTCGACCGTATCGGCATGCGCAAGCATCAGCCCGAGCAGGTTCGACTTGAGCACCGCGCGGCGCTCCTCGCCCTTGAGCCCCGACGCGCGCTGAAGGTGGACATGACCGTGGGGCGTATCGAGCCCGCCGCAGCCGATCAGGATCAGCCGCCGGGCGATCTCGGGATAATAGGCCGCACAATGCGCGAAGGCGATGCCGCTGAACGAAAAGCCGACGAAATCGACCGGGCGCTCACCCACGATTGCGCGCAGTCCTTCCGCGATGGCCTTCGAGATGCCGAGATGATCCGGCGTTTCGGGCAGCGCCGAGTCACCCTGCCCCGGAATATCCGCAGCGATCACCATGAAGCGCTCGGCCAGCACATCGACGTTGCGGATCCAGTGCGACCATGAGCCTTGCGCGCCGTGCCCAAGTACGATCGGCGTGCGCTGGGCGTGTTGCTCGCCCCAGATCCTCCACGCCATCGTACCCTCGCCGCACGGCGTATCCACCCGCCTTGCACGCGCCTCAACCGCCGCCACTTCAGCAATCGCGGCGTCGCTCATGACCAGTAACGGCCCCCGACCACGTCTTCTGCGCGCACCGCATCCGTGGTCTCTGTCAGTTCGGCCACGCTCAGCTCGATGTCGATCGCACCAATGTTCTCTTCGATCCGTTCGATCTTGCGGGTCCCCGGGATCGGCACGATGTCCTCACCCTGATGCAACACCCAGGCGAGCGCGAGCTGCGCCGCAGTGACGCCCTTGGCCGCCGCGATCCGTTTGATGTTCTCGACCAGTTGCTGGTTGTGCGCGGCCGCATCGCTTTGGAAGCGGGCGAGCTTGTGGCGGAAGTCCCCTTTCTCGATCGTGTCGAGCGACAGGGCGCCGGTCAGGAACCCCCGGCCAAGCGGGCTGAATGGCACCAGCGCGATGCCAAGTTCACGCAGCGTAGGCAGGATTTCTGCCTCGATATCGCGCGTCCACAACGAATATTCGCTCTGCAACGCGGTCACTTTGGTTACCACATGCGCGCGGCGGATCGTGGGCGCATCCGATTCCGAAAGCCCGAACGCGCGCACTTTGCCCGCCGCGATCAACTCGCCCACCGCGCCCGCGACGTCCTCGATCGGAACGGCCGGGTCCGGGCGGTGCTGATAGAGCAAGTCGATGTGGTCGAACCCGAGCCGCTGCAGGGAGGCGTCCACGACTTCGCGGATATGCTCGGGCCGGCTGTCAAACCCGTTGGCAACCGGGTTCTTGGGATCGCTGATGTTGAACCCGAACTTGGTCGCCACGGTCACCTTGTCACGCAGCGAGCCAAGGCCCTTGCCGACCTGGACCTCGTTGAAGAATGGTCCGTAAACCTCGGCGGTGTCGAAAAAGGTGATGCCGCGATCGACCGCAGCGCGCAGCAAGTCGGCCGCGTCGCTCTCGTTCAGCGCGCCGCCGTAAGCGCCGCTCAGGGACATGCAGCCGAGCCCGATCGCCGAAACGTCGAACTCACCCAGTTTGCGATGTTTCATGGTCGTCTGTCCTTTGTTTGCGCGTTTCAGGCCGTCAGCAGTTCGGAGAAATGCTCGGCGATGCGGCGCTGGTGCTTGTCGGCGGCGGCCTTGTTGTAGACCGGCAGGTCCTCATAGACCCAGCCGTGGCCGACGCCGTAATAGGTCTCGATCACATGGTCGGTATCCGCGGCGCGCAGCGCTTCGGCGAGGCGGCCGTGCTCCGATGCATCGTAGCCATGGTCGATCCCGGCCGCTCCGATGTAGATCCGGCCTTTGGCCTGCGCGAAACGCTTGTGCGGTCCGTCTCCCTCGGCGGGTGCGAGCTTTCCGGCGTGGAACGCGCCGGCGAAGCGCACTTTGCCGGACGCGTTGGCACTCGCCAGCGCATAGCGCCCGCCCATGCAATAGCCGACCGCCGCCAGCGGCGCATCCGCGCCGATGTGCTCGGCCACGAATTCGAGCGTCGCGGCGACATCCTGTTCGATCGTCTCGGGCGTTACCTTTGCGAACATCGCGAAGAATTTCTCGCGCTCGGGGCCCGATCCAAACACGACCGCGGGATCGACCGGCTCAGACAGCGCGAACTCGTAGAACGGCGTGGTCATCACCACGCGCCAGCCGTTCGATGCAATCGCCTCGGCGACGGCATAGGCCGCCGGACGCGGGCCGAACGCGTCTGGGTACAGGATCACGGCCGGGCTGCTACCGCCCAGTTCGCCGAACACATGAATAGGGTTGGTGCCGCGCGGAAACGGCGCTTGGATCGTGTGCATGAACTCTCTCCCAGACAGGCGCCGGACCGGGGACTCGGGCGCACTACGCCCCAGCATTGGCTCTTGCGCGGCACCTGCGCAATTGTGATGAAGGCTAAGGCGTAAGCGGGATCACACCGCCTGCCGGGAGCAACAATGACTATGGCGGACATTTCCGACCGGACCTGCGACATCCTGATCGTCGGCAGCGGCATCGGCGGGCTGACGGCGACGATCGCCGCACGGCTGGCTGGCCTGAGGCCGATGCTGGTCGAAAAACTGCCGGTGATCGGCGGTTCTTCGGCGATGTCGGGCGGCGTACTGTGGCTTCCCAACAATGCGCTGATGCAGCGCGAGGGTGTGCCCGATTCGCGCGAAGACGCGCTGACCTACCTCGCCAACTTCGTCCCCGAGGGCGATCCGGGCTCCACGCCCGAGCGCCGCGAAGCCTTTGTCGACGCGGTCGCGCCGCTCGTGTCACTGTACGAAAGCCAAGGCCTGCCGCTGCTGCGCTGCGAGGGCTACTCCGACTATTACGACACTCTGCCGGGCGGCAATGCGCGCGGGCGCAGCCTCGAGACCAAGGTCTATGACGCCAACCGGCTCGGCGCATGGAAAGCGCGGTTCAAGCCGCAGAACATGCCGATCCCCGCGCGCGCCTCGGAAGCCGCCAAGCTCATGCAGATGGGCATCACCTGGGCTGGGCGCCGGAAAGCCGCCGAAGTCGCGCTGCGGGGCGTGCGCGGCACGCTGACAGGCAAGGCGATCTACTCCTCGGGCGCAGCGCTGCAGGGGCGGCTGCTCGAGATCGCGCTCAAGCTCGGCTGTGATATCCACACCGATGCGGCGCTGGTGTCGCTCGACCAGGAGGGCGGCCGCGTCACCGGCGCGCAGGTCCGCTTCGGGGCCAACAACGAAGGGCGCGTCGAGCGCGTGAAAGCTGGCCGCGGCGTGCTGATTTCGGCAGGCGGCTTCGCGCGCAACGCAGCGATGCGCCACCAGTACCAACAGGAGCCGACCAACGACCAGTGGACTCACGCCAACATCGGCGACACCGGCGAGGCGATCAACGCGATGGCAGAAGCCGGCGCGGCGCTGGGCTATATGGACGAGAGCTGGTGGGTGATGGGCTTCCTCAACGACCTGCCCGGTGGCAACCAGATCGTCCCTGAACTGTCCAAGCCGCACATCATGCTGGTCGGCGCGGACGGCAAGCGCTTCGTCAATGAGGCGGCCAGCTACATGGAGGTCGGCCGCGCGACCTATGAGCGCAACAAGGTGACGAAGGCGATCCCCGCCTGGGCCATCCTGGACTCGCGCCACCGCAAGCGCTTCGTGTTCGGCTTCGCAATGCCTGGGATGACGCCGAAGGGCTGGATCGAAAAGGGCTACATGAAGAAAGACGCGACGATCGAGGGCCTCGCAAGGCAGTGCGGGATCGATGCCGCGGGTCTCGAGACCACGGTCACGCGATGGAACGCGATGGCGCGGATGGGCGTGGACGAGGACTTCGCCAAAGGCCGCAGCGCCTACAACCGCTATTACGGCGATCCGACGCAGACTCCCAACCCCTGCATGGGCGGGATCGAGAAAGGCCCGTTCTACGCCGCGCCGCTGGTCCCCGGCGACGTCGGCACCTGCGGCGGCGCGGTCACCGACGAGAACGGCCAGGTCAAACGCGTCGACGGAACGCGGATCGAAGGCCTCTATGCGAGCGGCAACTGCACCTCGCCAATCGCGGGTCCGCATTATATCGGCGCGGGCCACTCGATCGGCTGTTCGGCAGCGTTCGGGATGCTCGCGGTGAAGCACGCCGGCGGGTAAGGAGCGAAGTCCTGCCCCCAAATCTGCCTACCAAGCCGGTGATGGACCAGGAAACGCTGTCCCCCGCCACGCGCCGGCTGGTCACATTGTTCACGATGGCGTCGGCGATCATGAACCAGGTGGACACCACGATCGCCAACGTCGCGCTGCCGCACATGCAGGGCAGCGTCTCGGCCTCACGCGAGCAGATCACCTGGGTGCTGACCAGCTACATCGTTGCAGCGGCGATCGCGACGCCGTTCTCGGGCTGGCTTGCGAGCCGGTTCGGGCGGCGGCGGCTGCTGCTGATCTCGATCGTGGGGTTCACCGGCGTTTCAGGGCTATGCGGAATTGCGCAGAACCTCGATCAGCTGATCCTGTTTCGCCTGTTGCAAGGCGTGTTCGGCGCGGCGCTGGTGCCGATGAGCCAGGCGACGCTGCTCGATATCTATCCTACCAACGAGCACGGCAAGGCGATGTCCGTCTTTGGACTCGCCGCGATCGTCGGCCCCGTGCTGGGCCCGCTGCTGGGCGGATATCTGACCGAGAACCTGTCGTGGCGGTGGTGCTTCTATATCAACCTGCCGATCGGGTTGTTCTCGTTCGTCGGGCTTTGGACGCTGATGCCCGA
>CAJCHR010000488.1 GCA_903970225.1 Actinobacteria bacterium 21-64-8
TAGTTGGATGGGCACGCCTGACTTTGCCAAGTCTTCTGGAGAGCCGGATGCGTAACGAAAGGCGCAAGTCCGGTTCGGAAAGAGGCGACCAGAGACCGACCGCCGAAATGCGGCACGGCGCTGGTCGCCTATTTTACCGCGCGTCGATTGGATCGAAGATCCAGTTGGGCGCTAATTTTCCGACTGCGACCTGCTCGTCGTCGTCAACCACGACGATCTGACCGACGTCGCCGAGTTCTGGGAGACCGAGAGCCGGCTGCTCTCCGGACTTTCCGAGGGCACGACGCTGCGTACACCTGTGAGTCTAATTTATCACAGCCTCGATGACGTGAACGAGAAGCTGACCCTCGGGCGCTATTTCTTGATCGACATCTTGCGTGACGGGATTGTGCTGTTCGAGGAGCCGAACCACCCATTCGGAGAGCCGCACCCGCTTTCACCCGAGCAGGCGTTGCAGGAGACGAAAGACTACTTTGAGGAGTGGTTTGAAAGCGCTGACGACTTCCTCATGCACAATGGGTGCCTCAGTCCGGACGCGGTCCAGTTTCTGCTCGCGAAGTATGTGAACATCGCCCGGGAGCAGTGCCCGTCGCTGCGCCACAAGCGGGTTACGCCACATGTTCTCAGGCATACCACCGCGATGGAGCTTCTCCAGGCCGGCGTCGATATCTCGGTGATCGCGCTGTGGCTCGGGCATGAGTCGATCCAGTCGACACAGGTCTATCTGCACGCCCATATCGCGCTCAAGGTCGCGGCGCTCGCCTAGCTCAGGCCGCTCGAGCAGCAAAGCCCGCGCGGTTCGAGCCGGAAGACCAACTTCTCGCATTCCTCGATGCCCTGTGACGATATCCCGCGGTGCGTCTAGGCCTTGGCCTTTTCGTGAAGCGCGTCGAGCCACTCGCGAGAGACCGCCTCGACCGTATCGCGAAGCGAGCCGACCGCGGCCGTAATGGCTTCGAGATCGTCGGTGCCGATCTCGAAGCTGGCCGAGTAGCGGGCCTCCACATAGGCGCGCTTGGTCAGCTCGAAGCGGCGCCTGTCAAGCTTGGTCGCACGAGGCCAGCTTTCGACCAGGCGCGGTTCCTTGTCCTCGGCCAGCGAGCGCAGGAACTTGAGATTGTGCGAGCGCGGCACGTAGTGCGTACGGACGAGCAGGAAGCAGGTGTAGGCCCGCTCCGCCGCCTGATGCAGCGTGAACGCGGCATCCTTTCTCCAACCGAGATCGTTTTCGCCCTGAGCCGCTTGCGTCGATGCGGTCGCCAAAGCCCGATCGATCGACGGTAGCCACTCGGCAAGGTATGCGCTTGCCATTTCATAGGCGTCAGAAGCCGTCAGCGGTTTTGGTATCGCCAGCTCGACGCCGAACAGCTCGTAAAGCGCGATGCCGTCGCGGGCGATATCGACCCAGAAGTATTCGCCGCGCGAGAGCCCCTGATTCACTTCCTCAAGCGTGTGCACGATGATGTTGACTGGCCGCGCGATACCTTCGTCTCGCTGGATCTTGTCCTCGGCGACGTACCAGTACTCGGCGATGTCGGCGAGGTCTTTGTGGCTCACGATAACAAGGATATCAAAGTCGGACTGATAGCCGTTCGCCGCCTCGTCGACCCAGTCGTCGCGACTATAGCTGCCGAACAGAACGATCTTCTGAACCTTGCCGTTCTTCTTCCACGGCTGTGTCGCACCCGCAATCGCGGCCGCAAATTCGTTCATCAACGTCTGCCGCACGCGCGCCAGCTCACCCTGCTGGATCATCGGAAGATGGTCGACATCGGTGCGCATCGCCGGACTCTCGCGATCTCCTGCGCAGGGAGCAAGCTCCGATTCGAGATCCCGACTCAAGTCTCGCCGTGATTGGCGGCAAAACTATGCCGAGCCGATTACTGTCAAAGCGTTGGGAAAAGGCGCCATCTTACGCCCGCTCGGCATAGTCTGGCGATCGGCATAATCGCGATCGTACGTCATCACCGCTGACCAGCTCGACTGGATTGCGAGCCGCGTCACGGTCATGCAAGACTTCGTGCAGCAGACCTGCGAAAGCCGAATCGCGACTCTCGCGCAAGCGGCCTGATCATTCCCTCAGGGAGCGCTTAACGCGCCCAGTTCAATCTCTAAATTGCGAGTCGGCTGTACCCACCGTGATCGAGCAGTCGTAAGCTCCCCCCAAGGTCGAGGGTCCCCGAAAAGGATAACGCAGGCACCAAGCAGGCACTGACCCCAAATCACCGTTTCGGGGAGAATTGCTTCCGATCCCGCGCCTCACGCGTGGGCAGAGGCGCTCATGACACCGACCAAACTGCTTATCGGCCAAATCCTCGTCGTGTTCGCGATCGTGATATCGGGCATCTGGTTCGCCACGCAATGGGCCGCGGCTCACCTCGCGTATCAGCCCGAGCTCGGCGCGCCGTGGGCGGCGATCGGCGGCATCCCGATCTATCATCCCTGGTCGCTCTTCGTGTGGTGGTACCACTTCGACGCCTACGCACCGCACGTCTTTGGCCGCGCCGGGATGATCGCCGGCGCCAGCGGTTTCGTTGGCTGCGGCGCCGCCGTCTTCGGATCGCTTTGGCGTTCGCGCCAACGCCAGAACGTCACGACCTATGGATCGGCGCGCTGGGCGTCTCAGCGCGATATCAAGGCGGCAGGTCTCTTCAGCGACGCTGGCGTGTTTCTCGGCCGTCTCGATGCCCAGTACCTGCGCCATGACGGCCCCGAACACGTCATGGCTTTCGCACCAACGCGCTCGGGCAAGGGCGTTGGCCTAGTCGTGCCGACCTTGCTCGGCTGGTCCGGCTCCGCCGTCATTCACGACATCAAGGGCGAGAATTGGCAGTTGACCGCCGGCTGGCGCGCCCGCTTCTCCCACTGCCTGCTGTTCAACCCAACCGACGCGCACTCGGCCCGCTACAACCCGCTGCTCGAGGTTCGTCGCGGCGTCGACGAGGTTCGTGATGTCCAGAACATCGCCGACATCCTGGTTGATCCCGAAGGTGCGCTCGATCGCCGCAACCATTGGGAGAAGACCAGCCACTCGCTGCTCGTCGGTGCGATCCTTCACGTTCTCTATTCCCAGGAAGAGAAGACCCTCGCCAGCGTCGCGACAGTCCTCTCCGATCCGCAGCGCACATTCGCGGCAACGCTCGACGTGATGATGACCACCAATCATCTCGGCACCCCCGAAGCCCCAGCTGTCCATCCTGTGGTTGCTTCATCCGCGCGCGAGTTGCTCAACAAGAGCGAGAACGAACGCTCTGGCGTGCTCTCGACGGCGATGTCGTTCCTTGGCCTGTACCGCGATCCGACCGTCGCGGCCGTCACCGCAGCGTCCGATTGGCGGATTGCCGACCTGGTCGAAGGCAAGCACCCGATCTCGCTATACCTGGTCGTGCCGCCATCGGACATCAGCCGTACCAAGCCGTTGATCCGGCTGGTACTGAACCAGATCGGCCGCCGGCTGACCGAACACTTGCATGCCGAGGGACAGCCCGGCCGTCATCGCCTCCTGATGATGCTCGACGAGTTCCCGGCGCTCGGGCGCCTCGACTTCTTCGAGACCAGCCTTGCGTTTCTTGCGGGCTACGGTGTGCGCGCCTTCCTGATCGCGCAGAGCCTCAACCAGATCGAAAAGGCGTATGGCGACCACAACGCCATCCTAGACAACTGCCATGTGCGTGTCGCATTCGCGACCAACGACGAGCGTACAGCCAAGCGCATCTCCGACGCGCTTGGTACCGCGACCGAGCAGCGCGCGATGCGCAACTACGCCGGGCACCGGCTCGCGCCCTGGCTCGCCCACGTCATGGTCAGCCGCCAGGAGACCGCGCGGGCGCTGCTGACTCCCGGCGAGGTCATGCAGCTGCCACCAACCGACGAGCTGGTCTTCGTTGCCGGTCATCCGCCAGTGCGCGCGCAAAAACTGCGCTACTTCGAAGATGGCAACTTCCAAAGCCGGATTCTGCCTGCGCCCGAGCTCGACGAGAACGGCTATTCCGATCTCCCACCAGCACGGAAGGACGATTGGCACGGTCATGTCCGCAGCAAAGACACCCGGCTCGAAAGCGTGGCCGACGCCGACGGCGAAGATACGGCCGGTGGGTTGGAAAAGGCACTTCACCCTGCTCACGAGATCGAGCCGGCCAAACCGGTAGACCTCGCGCCGGCCGACGTGCTCGGGTTCGGCGTCGACGACGACCCCGACGCCGTGGCCGACCAGCGCGCCATGGATCAGGCACGTGCGCTCACGGCCTCGCGCTCAGTCTACGCCATGGATGCGTCGTCGGGCCGGCCTGACGACCTGCAGCTGGAATACTGACCGTGGTCGAAAAGGTCCGCCATCAGCTGTTCCTCACCAAGCCGCTCAGCGATCGGCTCGAGACGCTCGCCGCCAAGCCAGGCGCATCGAAGTCGGCGATCCTCAACGATGCGCTGACTGCCTGGCTGCTTCGCCGGGGGACGTCCGAGCTCGACGACCGGTTCGGCCTTCGGCTCGATCGCATCTCGACCGCACTCTCGCGCATCGAGCGCGATGGCAATGTGATCCTCGAATCTCTTGCGCTGTTCATCCGCTACGAACTCGCGATCCAAGCGCCGCTCGCTGAGAACGATGCTGCTGGCCGGGCGATGGGCCGCGACCGGTTCGAGGCTTTCATCAACCAGGTCGGCCGCCAGGTCGCGGCAGGCAAGCGCACGCTTGGCGCCGCGGAGCAGGACCGATGATCGGCGTGCTCTCGCGCGACCGGCGCCGCGCCATGCTGCGCACAGCAATGGGCGCAGACATCGCGCTCGCGCTGGCTGATCCGCATGTGGTCGAAGTCATGGTCAACCCGGACGGAGCACTTCGCCTCGACAGGCTCGGTGAAGGTCGCGTCGACACCGGCGTGCGGATCGAACCTGAGCAAGTCGAGCGGATCATCCGGCTGGTCGCATCGCACGCGCGCGCCGAGATCCACGGCGACAAGCCGATCATCTCGGCCGA
>CAJCHR010000489.1 GCA_903970225.1 Actinobacteria bacterium 21-64-8
ATCGCCAGGCCGCGTGTTCCGCCGATGCTGTCGGCAATCCAGCCGAACAGGACCGAACCGGCCATGCCGACAGTGGACATGATCGTGATCAGCAGCGCCGCCTGTCCGCTGCCCAGGCCCCACCCCTGCGCCATCTGGACCAGCAGCGCGCCCAGCGCGGCCGCGCCCCCGGTGACCGCGGCCGTTGGTAGCGCGAGCGTCCAGAACCGCGGGCGCCTGAGCAACGCACCCGACGTCATGCCCGAGACGGACTGCGCAGCGGCTGGGCCTCTGGTCACTGCCGAAACCGGTACGGACGGGGGTTGATCTTTGATCAGGAGCGTCAACGGGACGAGGATCACCGCGATCATCGCTGCGATCGCCAGGTAAGTCGCCGGAAGGCCGTGGCGGGTCAGGACGGCGTTGGCGGCGAGAGGAAGGATTGCCACCATCACTGGCAAGTAGACCAGACCCTGGACCAGACCGCCATGGGTGTGGAACCAGCGTGTCACCAGCGTCGACGGGCCGATCATGCCCGCGAGCGACATCGCCGGTCCCAACAGCAATCCATAGGCAGCCAGGAAGACTGGAAAGCTTGCGCTCAATCCGAGTAGCATAAATGCCGCCGCCGCAAGCACAGCTCCCAGGAACATCATCCAGCGCAGCGGGAACCGCGCCATCAGCATGCCGACCGGACTCGCCAGGAGTGAGGAGACCACGAACACCAGCGAGAGCCCAAGCGCCGCTTGTTCGGTCCGAACGCCCAGCCGCTCGGCCGTCGGCCCCAGCAGGACGCCGAAGGTGCCGAAGATCGGGCCGAGCACGAGGTTTTGGCTGACAATGGCGATCAGCGCCATGCGGGGTGCTCGCGGGTGGTTCGCGACCTCTGGAACCGGTTGCGACTGAGCGGTTATCATGTGGCCTCTCCCGTTATTGCTTTTCCGCCCAACCCCCTGCCACAGACAACCGGCGGTCGGCGAATCTAGGTCCCTAATTATCCAATAATAGGGTATATCGAAGCATACAACGTTTATGAAGTGTACTGTTGTGGTTGTCACGTTCCGGAAGAACGGCTAGGCACCAAAGCAGGCTGTCGAGGATGCCATGAGCAAGGTACACATAGGAAACCTTCTGCGAGACCAGTGGACCGACGAGGCGCGCAAGGTGTTTTCGTTCTGGGGTGAGCCCGGCTCGTGGGAGAACGGCTCGCGCACCAACACAATGATGGTGATGGCTAACCATCCTGCGCTGGGCATCGCGTTCAACACTTTCGGGAAGCAGGTGCTGCTCGAATCGACGTGCCCGGTCCGCCCGCGCGAAGTGGCGACGCTGCGTTTGGCCTGGCACCTTAAGTCCGAATACGAGTGGCACTATCACGTCGGCTACGCGATCAGTGCGGGCATGACGACCGAGGAGATCCTGGCCATTCCTGAGGGGCCCGGCTCACCGGTATGGGAGGGCAAGCCGCAGGATCGCGCCGCGCTTCAGGCGATCGACGAACTGATGCGCAATGCGACCATCAGCGACGCGACCTGGACGGCGCTGTCGGAGTTCCTCGATACCAAGCAGCTCATGGATTTCGTCTTCACCGCCGGGCAATACGTAATGTTCGGCTGGGCGATCTCGGCGTTTGGTATTCCGCTCGAGGATGGTGTCGACAAGATCGGATACGATCTTAGGACCGCGTCTGGTGGCGGTCCCGCCGCGAGCTTTCGGCCCGGCGAAACCGAACACTGGGCGGAGAAGAGCGGGGTATAAGCGCTAGCCTCGGTGCCGCTGGACGAGCGGCCAAACACACCGCCGTAAAAGAACCCAGCAGGGGCTGCGGCATATAAAATGGGAGAGTGATAAATGGCGAACGATGCAGCCGTCCCCGCGCAGCGCCCGAAATACCGCGTGGTGCAATGGGCGACCGGCAATGTCGGCTCACGGGCGATGCGGCGCACGATCGAGCACCCCGATCTCGAACTGGTCGGCTGCTGGGTTCACAGCACGAGCAAGGCGGGACGCGACGTGGGCGAGCTGTGCGGCCTGCCACCGGTCGGCGTTCGCGCGACCAACAGTATAGACGAGATTCTCGCGCTCAAGCCCGACTGCGTGCTCTACATGCCGCACGTGCTCGATTGCGACGAAGTCTGCCAGATTCTCGAAGCGGGCGCGAACATCGTCTCGACGCGGATGGAACTGCATAATCCGGCGACGCTCGATCCCGCGGTGCGCGCGAAGATCGAGGATGCCTGTCGCCGCGGCAACACGTCGCTTCATGCGACCGGGGCGAGCCCCGGCTTCATCACCGAAGCGCTGCCGATCGTGCTAGCCTCTATCCAGCGCCGGCTCGATTGCCTGACCATCTTCGAATACGCCGATAGCAGCATGCGCGATTCGCCCGAAATGTTGTTCGAGATGATGGGCTTCGGCGCCGATCCCGCGGCCGGACCGAATGAACATATCGTTGAACATATGCGCTCCTCATTCGAAGGCTCGATCCGCCTTATGGCCGATGCTTTCGGCATCCGCGTCGACGAGGTGACCGCGCATGGCGCGCTGGGGATAGCCCGCAACGATGTTCACCTGATAGCAGGCAAAGTTCCCGCCGGGACGGTCGCGGCGACGCGGACGACGGTCGCCGCGCTGCGCGGCGGACAGCCGGTGTTCCAGTTTATCGCCAACTGGTATGTTTCGTCCGATGTCGACACGACCGACGGCGAAACCTGGGACTTCCGCAAGGAATCGGGCTGGCGCGTGCTCGTCGAGGGCGATTGCCCGCTCGACATCCCAATCACCTTCCCGGTGGCGCCGGAGAACTATGCCGACATGACGCCGGGTCTGACCGCGCACCGTCCGGTCAATGCCGTGTCTTATGTTTGCCAGGCATCGCCCGGGATCAAGACCATCTTCGATCTGCCGCAGATCATCGCCAGGCTAGGATGATGGGCCGCGGCGAACAGGGAGCCATGCGATGGCGGTAAACGGGTTTGATCACCTCAACGTTCGCACGCCGGATTTCGCGGCGACGTTGCAGTTCCTCCAGCAGGCGCTTGGCATGAAGGCATCGCCCCTGCCGCAGTTCGACACGATGGAGACCACCGCGTGGGTCTACGATACACGCGGCGTGCCGATCCTTCATCTGGCCAGCGCGGATGTTCGCTATGCTCCCGATGAGGACTTACCCACTCCTCCGCCTCGCAGCGGCGGAGCGATCCAGCATGTCGCGCTCGCTTGCAGCGACTACGATGCGATGGTGAAACGCCTGGAGATCTCGGGCGTGGCGTTCCGCGAGAATGCTCCCGAGCCTGGAGTGCGGCAGGTCTTCGTCACCGACCCGAGCGACATTGTGTTCGAGCTCAATTTCCGAGGGCAGTAATGAGTGAAGCGTCTCCAGTGACCTGAGCGCCTTCGCGCCCACGCCGCAGCTTCCGCTCTACGGGCAACTGAAATTGTGACACCTGGCGCCAAAGATTGCGGGTCCGCTGCGCCGCGATTGTGCCGAGCTCCTCGTCGCCATGGCCGATCGATCCGAGCTCGAGGAGCTTCACATCGCGCCAGGTGCGGATGAACTCGCTGTCGATCGGGGCGACCGACTTATCAGAGATTTGTTTGCTTAGCCGCGTCTGTGCGAACTTTACGTTTATTTGAAAAATGAATTTCACGTAAGGGCTCTCGATGAGGCCGAAGACTTCGGATCGAATGCGTTGTTCAATGGCGAGCAATTCGCCGTACGAGAGGTCATCACCCGATGCCCGGACGATCTTCCCGAGCCTTCGGGCGGCAGCCTTGGCCTCCGGCGATTTGAGCCCGCAAGCTTGCCGGATCGCCTCGATCCAGATGATTGATGACATCGTCGACAATTCATCCGGGCGGATTTCGAGAATTTCAAGATAATCTATGACGGCAGCTTCGACCGAACTGACGTTCGGGCGACGTGCATAATAACCCCCGTTCGCTCCTCGCTTGACCGCCAGCAAACCCTCGCGCTCGAGAAGCCGCGCAATCTGACGAAGCGTCGTGCGCGAGACGCCCAGTTGCTGGATAACCTCTCGCTCATCGCCGAGAAAATCGCCTTCCTGTTTCTCGAGAATGAAGCTCCGCAGTTGGGTTGCCGCGGCTCTCATTGCCGATTCAGGCGCGCTTTCTTTCACCCCTTGGCTATTAGGGCCCGGTTTCGGCCATGTCCACGTCAACCGCCGGCTGGCAGCGGATCTTCCCACTTTCGTGTACGCGATTGCTCGAGGCATCGCTCAGGACGATCCAGCCGAAAAGCTAGTCTGAAGCAATGGATCCAATATAGAACCGGGTGGGAGAGCTTTTGATCCTACAAAAGCTATTCCAGCTGCGAGGGGGTCTCAACAGACGTACGCCTGCCCCGCCGAGTTCGATTTGTGCTCACTTACCTGCGTTTCTACTAGCGCTGCAAAAAGGTCTTTGCATTGCCTTCGAGCGCCACCGCCATTTTTTGGTGTCTGATAGATTTTATAACATGATCTGCCCACCATCCAAGTTGATGGTCTGACCGGTAACATATTGGCTCTCCTGGCTGGCAAGAAACACCGCCACCGGAGCGATGTCAGTCGCGAGGTCCCCCATTCGTCCGAGAGCGATCGCATCCAGGTACTGCTGTGCGCGGACAGGATGCGCAGCAAAGTGTTTTTCCGCAGCTGGACTGAGCGCTGCAGGATTGATGACGTTGACCCGGATTTGAAACTTGCCCCACTCCCGTGCGGCCGAGCGCGACAGCGCGCGTATGCCCTCTTTGTTGGCGCCATAGATGCCGTCGCCGGGCTCCCCGTAAATTCCCTGCCGCGTGCCGAAGTTGATCACGGATCCACCGCGCTCACGAAGGTGCGCAAACGCCGCCTGCATGTGATAGAGCGTGCCGAACAGGCCCGAACCGAACGTCAGCGAGATCGAATCGTCGGTGATGTCTTCGATGTTATCTTGTCGCGTCGCCTGCGCATTGTTTACCAGAATGTCGAGGGAGCCGAAGCTGTCGAGCGCGGTCGCTATCGTGCGCAGGGCGTCTTCGCGCTTTGCGACGTCGGCTTGCACAGCTACGACTTTGCCGCCGCTCTCCACTATGTGTTGCGCCTCCTCTTTGAGGACGTCTGCGCGACGTGCGGACATGACGACCGACGCGCCTTCATTCGCGAACGCGCGGGCCACCGCAAGACCGATGCCGCCGCTGGCGCCC
>CAJCHR010000490.1 GCA_903970225.1 Actinobacteria bacterium 21-64-8
CATGCGGCGTCGCGCCAGGATAACCCTTGGGCGCCAGGACGACGCAGATCGCCGCCTCTTCGCGCCAGACTGGCGTCGGCAGTTCAGCCAACCGGCCGCTGGCGGCGGCGTGCAGATAGGGGACCAGATCGCTTTCCAGCCGCAGCATCAACACCTGGCATTCCGGATCACCGAACCGGCAATTGTATTCGATCAGCTTGGGCCCGCTCGCGGTCAGCATCAGTCCGGCGTAAAGCACCCCCGAGTACGGCGTCCCCGCGTTCTCCATCGCGCGCACGGTCGGCGCGATGATCGTGGTGATCGCCTGTGCCTCCAGTGCTGGCGTGAGCACCGGCGCGGGGCTGTAGGCACCCATCCCGCCGGTGTTCGGCCCGGTGTCGCCCTCGCCGACGCGCTTGTGGTCCTGCGCCGAGCCAAACGGCAGGATCGTGCTGCCGTCGGTCAGCGCAAATAGGCTCGCCTCCTCGCCTTCGAGGAATTCTTCGATCACGGCTTCGCCGTCGCCGAAGCGGCCCGAGAAGATGTCGCGGATCGCGTCCTGGGCTTCGTCCGATGTCATCGCCACGGTCACGCCTTTGCCCGAAGCGAGACCATCGGCCTTGACCACCACCGGCGCGCCGAAGCGTTCGAGCGTGGCCAGCCCCTCGGCCTCCGAACGAACGCGCTCCCAAGCCGCCGTCGGGATTCCTGCGACATCGCACAGTTCCTTGGTGAACGCCTTGCTGCCCTCGAGTTGCGCCGCCGCCTGGCTCGGTCCGAACACCGCGATGCCCACCGCACGCAGCGAATCCGCCAGACCATCGACCAGCGGCGCCTCGGGGCCGATCACCACGAAATCGACCGCATGCGTATCGCAGAAGGCCGCAACCGCCGCGTGGTCGGTCACATCGAGCACGACCAGCTCGGCCACTTCACCGATACCCGGATTGCCGGGGGCGGCGTAAAGCGTGTCGCAGATCGCCGATTGCGCCAGCTTCCACGCCAGCGCATGTTCGCGTCCGCCCGAGCCCAGCAGCAGGATATTCATGCCCGAATTCTCTTCCCTAGATGATGCGGACCCGCTCGTAGCGAAGGGTCAGCCGGGCGACAACGCCGCGCCGCTCTCGGTCAGCGAGCTTTCCGCGCTTCTGAAACGCACGGTCGAGGACCGGTTCGGCTTCGTACGGCTGCGCGGCGAGCTCTCGGGCGTCAAACGCGCTGCGTCGGGCCATATCTACTGCACGCTCAAGGACCAGGATGCGGTGATCGATGGCGTCATGTGGCGCACCGGCGTCCAGCGCCTCGCGTTCCGGCCCGAGGACGGGATCGAGGTGATCGCGACCGGCAAGGTCACGACGTATCCGGGCCGCTCCAAATACCAGATCGTGATCGAGCGGATGGAGATCGCGGGCGAAGGCGCGCTGCTCGCGCTGCTGGCGAAGACCAAGGCACGGCTCGAAGCCGAAGGCCTGTTCGATCCCGCGCGCAAACGCCGCCTTCCGTTCCTGCCGCAGGTGATTGGCGTGGTCACTTCGCCCAGCGGCGCGGTGATCCGCGATATCCTGCATCGTCTCGCCGATCGCTTCCCAACGCATGTGCTGGTCTGGCCAGTGCTCGTGCAGGGTAGCGGTGCGGCTGAGCAGGTAGCCGCGGCGGTCGAGGGGTTTTCGCGGCTTGCGCCCGGCGGCCCCGTGCCGCGGCCCGACGTGGTCATCGTCGCGCGCGGGGGCGGGGCGATCGAGGACTTGTGGGGCTTCAACGAAGAGATCGTCGTGCGCGCAATCGCCGCGAGTACGATCCCCGTGATCAGCGCGGTGGGCCACGAGACCGACACCACGCTCGCCGACTTTGCCGCCGATCTGCGCGCGCCGACTCCCACCGCCGCCGCGGAACTGGCGGTGCCGGTACGCGAGGAGCTGGCGAACCAGCTCGCCGAGCTGGCTTTGCGGAAACGCCGATGCGCCTTGCGGCCGGTGGCGCTCGGGCGCGAGCGGCTCGAGGTCCGCGCGCAGCGGCTGCCGCGGCCCGAAGCGCTGTTTCAAGCCAAGGCGCAAAAGCTCGACGAGCTGTCCGAGCGATTGCGCCGCGGGCTCGGTGACCGCGCCGCGCGCGCGCGCGGTGAGCTGCACGAGGTGTCGCGCCACCTGTCGCTGTCGGTGCTGCGCCAGCGCGCCACATCGGCTGCGCACGGTCTTGCGCGATCGGGATTCACGCCCGCATTGCTGGCGCGGCGGTTGAGCGGTGCGCGCGCGCAGTTCGCGCCGGCCGACCGGCTGCTTCCGCAGCTCGATCCGCTCGCGCCGATGTCACGAGGCTTTGCATTGGTGGTCGGGCCCGATGGTCACGTTGTTGGCGGGCGGGAAGTCGCTGCAACGCTTTCGAAAATGACGCTCAAGTTCCGCGACGGCACGCTTGATGTCGCCCCGCTCGACATAACCCTTTCCGACAAGGCGAAGCTCCGTCCGGCCGCGAAAGCCAAAGCCGTGCCGCAGGACGATTTGTTTCGGTGACGTGGGTCTGCTAGCAGATGCCGATGTTGATGAGTGCTCAGGACCGTCCGGCGATTTTGCGCTATGGCCCCAACGGCTTTCGCGTGATCCAGCCCGGCAACTATGTGCTTTGCGCCGTCAGCGGACAACGCGTGACGCTGGAGGCGCTGCGGTATTGGAGCGCAGTGCGCCAGGAGCCTTACGCTACCGCCGAGATCGCCACGCAGCGGCTGACAGGCCGGTAACCAGGAGCCGGGCGTGATGTTCGCGCGGCGCCGGGTTTTGGCTGGACTGGGGGCAGGGCTGGCGGTTGCGGCAACGCGGGTTCGTGCCGCCACGCCGCCCTTGCGCATTGTCGCTGGTGAGCTGACCCAGGGAGGCTGGGCGCGCGGCGAGGCGGCGCTCGATGTTGCGGGGCTGACGCTCAACGGCGTCCCGGTGCCGATCGACCGCGGCAGCTTCTTCATCGCGTTCGATCGCGATGCAGGACCGTCCGCCCGGCTGGATGCAGACGGCGGCGCGTTCCTTCTCCTCCCGATCACGCCGCGTGCCTGGCGGATCGAGCGCGTCAATACGCCGTTCCATCCGCCCGGCGTCCCCGATGCCCAGTTCGCGCGGGTGCGCGCCGCCGAACTCGCACAGATCGTCGCGGCACGGGCAATGGTCACCGGCGCGGCCGGCTGGCGGCAACGCCTCGCCTGGCCGCTGACCGGACGCGTCTCAGGCCTGTTCGGCGCTCAGCGGATCTATCGCGGCGCCGACGGCAAGGACCAGCCGGGCGCGTTCCATTCGGGGCTCGACATCGCCGCGACGACCGGAACGACTTATACCGCACCCGCCGACGGGGTGGTGATCCTGGCTGCCGCGGCCACGCCGTTCACGCTTGAGGGCCACCTGCTGATGATCGATCATGGCGCGGGCCTGAACAGCGCCTTTCTGCATGGCTCGGAACTGCTCGTCGGCGTGGGAGATTCGGTGCGGCAGAGCCAGCCGATCGGCCGCGTGGGCATGACCGGACGTGCCACCGGGCCGCATCTGCATTGGAGTCTCAAGTGGCAGGAGGCGCGGCTTGACCCACTTCTGCTCGTTGGGCCAATCGGGGCAAGGGCGTCAACGGCAATGTAGCCGATGCTCTGCCCGCAATATTGCATCGCCGCACGCAGGATCGCAGCAACACGATTGCAGCGCATCCAAAAATGTCGCGCACCTGCGACAGCTTAGCGGATCGGACGCCTGTGGCAGAATTGCTACAAATCATACAAAAATTACGCTGCAACATTCGCTCGCGTTGCTGAAAGAGAAACTTAACATATCCTCCTGCTCAGTTTCACGGAAATCGAGGGAAGGCGAACCGTCGCCGCGGTCGTCCGTGATGCAAGGGACGTGAAGGACGGCTTGCCGGCCTTCTGCAAAGGGACTGCAACGTGAACTCCAGGAAAACCTCGATCGCCCTCAGGGCGAGCACTGCCATGTGCGCACTCGGTCTGGCTCTGGTCAGCACGCCAAGCTTCGCGCAGGATACCGCAGCGGCTGCCCCGCCTCCGGGCGGAACGGACACACCGGCATCCGCGGATACGAACCAGCAGGTCATCGTCGTGACCGGAACGCGGATCACGAACCCCAATCTTGTCAGCACCAGCCCGGTCACGGCCGTCTCGAACGAGGACTTCAAGCTTCAGGGCGTGAGCCGGGTCGAAGACCTGTTGAACAGCCTGCCCCAGGTCTATGCTTCGCAGTCGAGCGGCATTGCCAACGGCGCCGACGGCACTGCCACGCTGAACCTGCGCAACCTTGGCGACACCCGCACTTTGGTGCTGGTCGATGGACGACGCCTGCCGCCCGGCGATCCCAGCCGCAAGGCGGGCGATTCGCTCGGGTCGGCCGCTGACGTCAACAACATCCCCGCGTTCATGATCAAGCGGGTCGATGTGCTGACCGGCGGTGCCTCGGCCGCTTACGGCGCCGACGCTGTCGCCGGCGTGGTCAACTTCATCATCGACCAGGACATCGAGGGCTTCCGGGTCGAAGCGCAGGGCAACCTTTCGGTCCACACCAACAACAGCAAGTACGCGAGCATCATCGCCGCCGATCCGCGCAACTTCGATTTTCCCAAAGGCCAGACAGCCGACGGCGGCACGTATGACGCGGGTCTCGCTTACGGCACGAAGTTCGCCGATGGACGCGGCCATATCGAAGTCTACGGCAGCTATCACCATCAGGATGCCGTGCTCCAGGCGTCGCGCGACTACAGCGCGTGCTCCTTCACGAGCAACGGCACTGCGGATTTCGCAAGCGCAAAGAGCTGCATCGGCTCGCGCAACAGCGCGGTCGCGAACTTCATCACCGATGGCGGCATCGGCGATACCGGCGCAGGTGCATTCATCGTCGATCCGACGACCGGCGGCAGGACCACGCGCGATTTCCAGGATTCGGATCGTTACAACTACGCGCCGATCAACCATTATCAGCGCCCCGACGAACGCTACAACGCCGGCGTGTTCGCGCACTTCGACGTCAGCGATGCTTTCAGGCCTTACGTCAACTTCATCTATATGCATGACCAAAGCGACGCTCAGATCGCGCCGAGCGGCACCTTCGGCAACCTGTTCAACCTGAACTGCAGCAACCCGCTGCTTTCGGCCGGCGTCGCGACATCGCTGGGCTGCACGACCTTCGGGCCCGGATCGACCCAGGTGGTTCCCACCTCGATCTTCAAGCGCAATGTCGAGGGCGGCGGCCGCGTCGATAACCTGACTCACGAAGATTACCGGATCATGGGCGGCTTCAAGGGCGACCTCGGCAAGACCTGGGATTACGATGTTTACGGACAGTACGGCAAAACCAAGTACACCGAAGAGTACCTGAACGACTTCTCGTTCTCGCGCACACGGCTCGCCTTGAACGACTGCCTCAACGCAGATGGGTCGCCCGTCTCCGACACGACCTGCGCGCCCTACAACATCTTCACCGGCACGACCTCGATCCAGCCGACCGCCGCCCAGGGCGTGACCCAAGCCGGGATCGATTACGTCAACACGCCTGGCCGGAAGAACGGATACACCTCCGAGTTCGTCGCCAGCGCCGTGTTGAACGGCAAGCTGGGCGATTATGGCATCAAGAGCCCGTTTGCGACGGACGGCGTCGCGGTGGCGATCGGCGGAGAATATCGCCGCGAGAAGCTCGTCCTCAACACCGACACGGAATACTCGACCGGCGATCTGCTCGGTCAGGGTGCCGAGACCAAGCCGACCTCGGGCAGCTACAACGTCAAGGAAGCCTTCATCGAAGTCAGCGTTCCGCTCGCTTCGGATCGGCCGTTCTTCAACAAGCTCGATCTCGATGGCGCCTATCGCTATTCCGATTACACCACCGTCGGCCACACCAATACCTGGAAGTTCGGGTTTGGCTGGCAGCCGTTCCAGGGTGATGCCGGGGTGCTTCATTTCCGCGGGAGCATAAACCGCGCGGTCCGGGCCCCCACGCTGCAGGACTTCTTCTCGCCGGATCAGATCAGCCTCGGCGGATCGGGCGACACGTGCGCGGACAACGCGGGATCGACCGATCCCAAGATTATCCAGGGCTGCCTCAACACCGCGCGTAACGATCCCAACTTCCTCGCTCACTTCCAGACCCTGGCGGCGAACCCGGCCAGCCAGTACAACGAGCGGACCGCCGGTGCCGCGACGGCAGGGACTTCACTGCGTCCCGAAGTCGCGATCACCAAGACGCTGGGCATGCTGATCACGCCTTCGGACGGTTTTCTCCAGGGCTTCACCGCATCGATCGATTTCTACCAGATCGACTTGCGCAACACGATCAAGAAGGATGGTTACGACACCATCTTCAGCCAGTGCTACAACACCGGCAGCAATTACTATTGCGACCTGATCAAGCGCGATCCGACCAACGGCTCGCTCTGGCTCGGGCCCGGCGGCTACATCAGCGACCCGATTTACAATGCGGGCCGCCTGAAGACGTCCGGTATCGACTTCGCCGCATCATATACGCTTCCCGACAGCCGCTTTGGCAAGTTCAGCCTGGGCTTCACCGGCAGCTATCTCCTGAAGGAGAAGGTGGAGGTGCTGCAGCACAACGACAACGGAACCCTGACGTCGCTCGGATCGTACAACTGCGTCGGCTACTATGGCGACAACTGCGGCGATGCGGGCAATGGCGGCGAGCCCAGCCCGAAGTGGCGCTCCAAGGTGCGGGTCAGCTGGACGGAGCCTTCCGGCGCCATCGGCATCTCGGTCAACTGGCGCTATATCGGTGCCTCGAAGTGGGAGGCCCAGGACCCCAATCCGTTGCAGCCGGCTTCGTTCACCAATGGGTCGAACGTCCCGGGCCCGCTCGACCGGATCAAGGCGGTCAGCTATTTCGACACGGTGGTGACCTTCAACATCGAGGATCGCTACCAGCTGCGCCTCGGCGCGACCAACATCCTCGATCGCGAC
>CAJCHR010000491.1 GCA_903970225.1 Actinobacteria bacterium 21-64-8
ACGTGACGATCGGCGTCAAGCTGATCGCGCCGATCGCCATGGATGAGGGTCTCCGCTTCGCCATTCGCGAAGGTGGCCGGACCGTCGGTTCTGGGGTTGTCGCGGGCATCACCAAGTAATATAGGCCCTGCTCCGCCGGGATGATTCGTCATCCCGGCGGTCAGTTTTTTTGAGGACTTCGGTTCTCGCGCTCTTTCTCATCGGTAGTGGACATGGACGCCCAGAACATTCGCATTCGCCTGAAGGCTTTCGATCACCGCGTGCTCGATCAGGCCACTGGCGAGATCGCCGACACGGCACGCCGCACCGGCGCGCTGATCCGGGGTCCTATTCCGCTTCCGACGCACATCGAGAAGTTCACGGTCAACCGTGGCCCTCACATCGACAAGAAGTCGCGTGAGCAGTTCGAAGTGCGGACTTACAAGCGGCTGCTCGATATTGTGCAGCCCAATGCCGCAACGGTCGACGCGCTGATGAAGCTCGATCTGGCTGCCGGCGTGAACGTCGAGATCAAGCTCGCGTAAGTGAGTTTGCCTCCGGTCCTGCTGATGCAGGGTTTGAGGTAGTTTGATCCTTCCGAATAGGTGGGGTCAGGACACAGGGATACCTCCGACTTCGGTCGGGCATGCGTCCCCCGTCTTGCCGCGAAGGTCCTAGGACCCGCCCGCGGCACTCAGCCCGGACGGGGCTCGTACAAAATCAGGGTTGAACAAGCCTTCGCGGGGTCCGCTCGCGAAGGCCTCTGTCACGTGTCGCATCGCAGGATGCGCCGCAGTTTTAGGAGTTTAGATCATGCGCACTGGCGTGATCGCCCGTAAAGTGGGCATGACCCGCTTGTTTCAGGAGGATGGCCGTCACGTTCCCGTGACCGTGCTGGCCCTGGAAGAGTGTCAGGTCGTGTCGCACCGCACCGAAGAGACCGACGGCTATGTCGCGGTCCAGCTCGGCGCAGGCGTGGCGAAGCAGAAGAACGTCGCCAAGCCGCAGCGTGAGCACTTCGCGAAAGCGGAAGTGTCGTTGAAGGCCAAGGTTGCCGAGTTCCGTCTCGATGACGCGGACGCGCTGCTTCCGGTTGGCGCACACATCAGCGCCGATCACTTCGTCGCGGGCCAGCTGGTCGATGTCTCGGGTCACACCCAGGGCAAGGGCTTTGCCGGCGCGATGAAGCGCTGGGGCTTTGCCGGTTTGCGTGCGACACACGGCGTCTCGCTCTCGCACCGTTCGCACGGGTCGACGGGCAACCGCCAGGATCCGGGCAAGGTTTTCAAGAACAAGAAGATGGCCGGCCACATGGGTGACCGTCAACGCACCCAGCAGAACCTCGAGATCGTCCGCACGGACGTCGAGCGCGGTCTGCTGTTCGTCAAGGGTTCGGTCCCGGGCGCGAAGAACGGCTGGCTGATGGTTCGCGACGCGGTCAAGATCGAGTCCAAGGTCGAGCTGCCTTTCCCCGGCGCCATCGCCGAGAAGAAGAGCTCGCACCCGGTTCACGAGGAAGCGCCTGCCGGTCTGGTCGAAGCGGCTGCCGAGCACGAAGTGCACGAGGCGGTTTCGCCCGAACAGCAGGCTGAACTGCTCCATGAGCAGCAGGCCGGCGCACCGACCGACGCACAGCTCGATCAGGCAGCTGCCGAGCACATCGCCGAATTCAACCCGGTCGATCCGGAAGATGCCGGCGCCAAATCCGAGAAGGAGGACTGAACATGAAGGTCAAGGTCCTCAACCTCGACGGCACTGACGGCGCGAGCGACATCGAGCTGGCGGACGCCGTGTTCGGCATCGAGCCGCGCTCGGATATCCTCCACCGCGTGGTCACCTGGCAGCTCGAGAAGCGCCGCGGCACCGCCCGCGCAGCTCGTGAGCGTTCGGACGTGGCGCGCACCGGCAAGAAGTTCGGCAAGCAGAAGGGCGGCGGTACCGCCCGTCACGGCGACCGTGCAGCCCCGATCTTCATCGGAGGCGGCAAGGCCCATGGTCCCCGCAAGCGGGATTTCGATCCTTCGCTGAACAAGAAGGTTCGGGCGCTCGGGCTCAGGATGGCGCTTTCGGCCAAGGCGCAGGCCGGTCTCATCGTCGTCGATACGCTCGACACCGAAGGCAAGACCAAGATCCTCGTCGGTCAGCTCGCTCAGGCAAGCTGGGGCAAGAAGGTCCTGGTGATCGACGGCGAAACGGTGAATGAGGGCTTTGCCCGCGCCGCCGGCAACATCGTCGGGATCAACGTGCTCCCCGCGGTCGGCGCCAATGTCTACGACATCCTGAAGCATGATACGCTGGTGCTGACGCGCGCTGCGGTCGAAAAGCTGGAGGCGCGTTTCCATGGCTAAAAAGCCCACCATCAAGGGTGAAGGCATCGATACGCGTCACTACGACGTGATTCTCGCGCCGCACATCACCGAGAAATCGACGATTATCTCGGAGCACAATGCCGTGGTCTTCAAGGTCGCCGAAAGCGCGTCCAAGCCGGAGATCAAGGCTGCTGTAGAAGCGCTGTTCGACGTCAAGGTGACGGCCGTGAACACGCTTGTGCAGAAGGGCAAGACCAAGAAGTGGAAGGGCAAGCCCTACCGCCGGTCGGACGTCAAAAAAGCGATCGTCACGTTGGCCGAAGGCCAGTCGATTGACGTGACCAGCGGGATCTGAGGCGCGCACCATGGCACTCAAGAATTACAACCCGACCAGCCCCGCACGGCGCGGCCTCATCCTCGTCGACAAGTCGTCGCTGTGGAAGGGCAAGCCCGTCAAGGCGCTGACCGAGGGCAAACACAAGTCCGGCGGCCGCAACAACAAGGGCCATGTAACCTCGCGCGGCATCGCGGGTGGTCACAAGCAGAGCTACCGGTTCATCGATTTCAAGCGCCGCAAGTGGGATCAGCCCGCGACGGTGGAGCGTCTGGAATACGATCCCAACCGGACCGCGTTCATCGCGCTCATCAAGTACGAGGACGGCGAGCAGGTCTACATCATCGCGCCGCAGCGGCTTGCCGTTGGCGACCAGGTGGTGGCCGGCGAGAAAACCGACGTGAAGCCGGGCAACGCGATGCTGCTCAGCACGATGCCGGTCGGCACGATCTGCCACAACGTCGAGATGAAGCCCGGCAAGGGCGGTCAGATCGCACGTTCGGCCGGGACTTACGTCCAGGTCGTCGGTCGTGACCGCGGCATGGTTATCGTTCGGCTTGGTTCGGGCGAGCAGCGCTACGTGCGCGGCGATTGCATGGGAACGGTTGGCGCGGTGTCGAACCCCGACAACCAGAACCAGAACCTCGCCAAGGCCGGCCGCAATCGCTGGCTCGGCAAGCGCCCGCTGACGCGCGGCGTCGCCAAGAACCCGGTCGATCACCCGCACGGCGGTGGTGAAGGCCGGACCTCGGGCGGTCGTCACCCGGTTACCCCATGGGGCAAGCCGACCAAGGGCGCGCGCACTCGTCACAACAAGCAGACGGACAAGATGATCATCCGTTCGCGTCATGCGAAGAAGAAGAGGTAAGCCACGATGGCACGTTCCGTCTGGAAGGGTCCGTTCGTAGACCTGCACCTGCTCAAGAAGGCCGAGACCGCGCAGGACGCCTCGCGTCATGCGCCGATCAAGACCTGGTCGCGTCGTTCGACGATCCTGCCGCAGTTCGTTGGCTTGACGTTCAACGTTCACAACGGCCGCAAGTTCATACCGGTCTCGGTCAGCGAGGACATGGTTGGTCACAAGCTCGGCGAGTTCTCGCCGACGCGGACCTTCCCGGGTCACGCCGCCGACAAGAAGGGTCGACGCTAATGGGCAAGCAATCAGCTCCCCGCCGGGTGGGCGACAAGGAAGCTCTGGCGGTGAACACGCAGATTCGCGGTTCGGCGCAGAAGCTGAACCTCGTCGCTGGCCTGATCCGCGGCCGCCCGGTCGAAGAGGCGCTCAACATCCTCTCCTTCTCGAAGAAGGCGATGGCGGTTGATGCACGCAAGGTGCTGGCATCCGCGATCGCCAACGCCGAGAACAACCACAATCTGGACGTGGACGCACTGGTGGTGGCCGAGGCCAGCGTCGGCAAGTCGATCACCATGAAGCGTTTTCACGCTCGTGGTCGCGGCAAGTCGACGCAGATCCTGAAGCCGTTCAGCCGGCTGCGTATCGTCGTTCGCGAACTGTCTGACGAAGCTGGGGAGGCCTGAGCCATGGGTCATAAATCCAATCCGATCGGCCTTCGCCTGCAGATCAACCGTACCTGGGACAGCCGCTGGTACGCCGAAGGCAAGAACTATCGCACGCTGCTTGAGGAAGATCTCAAGATCCGCAAGTACATCATGGACAAGCTGCCGCAGGCCGCGATCTCCAAGGTGGTGATCGAGCGTCCTGCGAAGCTTGCCCGTATCTCGGTCTATGCCGCACGCCCCGGCGTGATCATCGGCAAGAAGGGTGCGGACATCGAGAAGCTGCGCAGTGCGCTGGCCAAGATGACCTCGAGCGAGGTGAAGCTCAACATCGTCGAGATCCGCAAGCCGGAAATCGACGCGCGCCTCATCGCGCAGGGCATCGCCGATCAGCTGATCCGCCGTATTGCGTTCCGCCGTGCGATGAAGCGGGCGATGCAGTCCGCGATGCGTCTCGGCGCCGAAGGCGTCAAGGTGATGTGCGGTGGCCGTCTCGGCGGCGCCGAAATCGCCCGGGTCGAGCAGTACCGCGAAGGCCGCGTGCCGCTCCACACGCTGCGCGCGAACATCGATTACGCCGAAGCCGAGGCGCTGACTGCCTACGGCATCATCGGCATCAAGGTTTGGGTGTTCAAGGGCGAGATCCTTGGTCACGACCCGACGGCGCAGGACCGGCTGATGCTGGAGGCTCAGACCTCCGGTGTGCGCCCGGCCCGCTGAGCCTCAGGATAGAGAAGCACCATGCTGCAACCGAAAAAGACCAAGTTCCGCAAGACCTTCAAGGGTCGGATCAAGGGTGACGCCAAGGGCGGCGCCGATCTGAACTTTGGGTCGTACGGCCTGAAAGCGATGGAGCCCGAGCGGATCACCGCGCGCCAGATCGAGGCGGCTCGCCGCGCGATCACGCGTCACATCAAGCGCCAGGGGCGTTTGTGGATCCGCATCTTCCCGGACGTTCCGGTTACGAAGAAGCCTGCCGAAGTCCGCCAGGGCAAGGGCAAGGGTGCGATCGAATACTGGGCCGCGCGGGTGAAGCCGGGCCGGATCATGTTCGAGCTCGACGGTGTCCCGGGTCCGCTTGCGGCCGAGGCGTTCGAGCGCGCGGCGATGAAGCTGCCGATCAAGACCAAGGTCGTCGCCCGTCTTGGCGACACCTCGCATCTCGGAGGCGAATGATGCCCGCGAACACTGACGACCTGCGCGCCAAGACCGATGATCAGCTCACCACTGATCTCGGCGATCTGAAGCGTGAGCAGTTCAACCTGCGTTTCCAGTCTGCCACGGGCCAGCTCGAGCGGCCGGCACGCATCAAGGAAGTGCGCCGCCAGATCGCGCGGATCAAGACGCTCAAGACCCAGCGCTCCGCCGCTGAAAAAGCGTAAGGACGAAACTGATGCCCAAGCGTATTCTGGTCGGGACCATCGTTTCCGACAAGACCGACAAGACCGTGACCGTGCTCGTCGAGCGTAAGGTGAAGCACCCGCTGTACGGGAAGATCATCCGCCGATCGAAGAAGTACCACGCGCACGACGAGGACAACTCGTTCAAGTCGGGCGATCGCGTCCGGATCGAGGAGACCCGGCCGTTCTCGAAGACCAAGTCTTGGAAGGTTCTGGACCGCGTCCTGGCCGGCAAGACCACGGCTTTCGAAGCCGACGTTTAACGCGAAGGCGCCGGACCCCCGCAAGGGGACAAGAGTTTTTTGGAACTGCCGGACTGGTTTCGGCAAGCCGATTGAGAAGGAACCGGATCTATGATCCAGATGCAGTCCAATCTCGACGTCGCGGACAACAGCGGCGCGAAGCGCGTCCAGTGCATCAAGGTGCTGGGTGGGTCCAAGCGTCGTACCGCCGGTGTCGGTGACATCATCGTGGTGTCGATCAAGGACGCGCAGCCGCGCGCCCGCGTCAAGAAGGGCGACGTTCACCGCGCGGTGATCGTTCGCACCCGCAAGGACGTGCGCCGCGCCGACGGCAGCGTGATCCGCTTCGACAGCAATGCCGCGGTGCTGATCAACAAGAACGAGGAGCCGATCGGCACTCGTATCTTTGGCCCGGTGGTTCGCGAGCTGCGCGGCCGCGGGTTCATGAAGATCATCAGCCTTGCGCCGGAGGTGCTGTGATGGCCGCTGCCAAGATCAAGAAGGGCGATAACGTCATCGTCCGCTCGGGCAAGGACAAGGGCCGTGCCGGCACCGTCCTCCAGGTCTTCCCCAAGGAGGGCAAGGCCATCGTTTCGGGCGTGAACGTTGCGGTTCGCCACAACAAGCCGACCCAGGCGAGCCCGCAGGGCGGCATCGAGCGCCGTGAAGCGCCGCTCGCGATTTCAAAGATCGGCCTGTCGGTTGACGGCAAGCCGTCGCGCGTCCGGTTTGAAACCAAGGACGGCAAGAAGGTCCGTGTGGCTGTGAAGTCCGGGGAGACGATCGATGTCTGATGCCTACGCGCCGCGTCTGAAGGCCAAGTACGAAGCCGACATTGCCAAGGCGATGACGGAGAAGTTCGGCTACAAGAACGTGATGGAAGTGCCCAAGATCGAGAAGATCACGCTCAACATGGGTGTGGGCGAGGCGAGCCAGGACAAGAAGAAGGTCCAGATCGCGTCCGACGAGATGGAGCTGATCGCGGGCCAGAAGCCGGTGATCACCAAGGCGAAGAAGTCGATCGCGCAGTTCAAGCTGCGTGAAGGCATGCCGATCGGTTGCAAGGTCACCTTGCGCCGTGAGCGGATGTACGAGTTCCTCGACCGTCTGGTCACGATCGCAATGCCCCGCATCCGCGATTTTCGTGGTCTGAACCCGAAGTCGTTCGACGGCCGCGGCAATTACGCGATGGGTCTCAAAGAGCAGATCATCTTCCCGGAGATCAGCTACGACAAGATCGAAAAGGTGCGCGGGCTCGATATCATCGTGACCACCACCGCAAAGACCGATGACGAAGCGCGCGAGCTGCTGCGTCTGTTCGGTTTCCCGTTCCCGGCGCCGGAAGCGGCCGTCGAAGAGAAGCAGGCCGCGTGAGCGGTCGGATAAAGAGAGCTTAAGTCCATGGCGAAACTGAGTTCGATCAACAAGAATGAGCGTCGCAAGAAGCTCGTGAAGCAATACGCGGGCAAGTACGCGAAGCTGAAGGCCGTTGCGGCCGACGAATCGCTCGACGAGAGCGAGCGTCTGATCGCGCGCCTCAAGATGGCGGAGCTGCCGCGCAACGCGAACCCCACGCGCGTGCGCAATCGCTGCGCCACCACCGGCCGCCCGCGCGGCTACTACCGGAAGTTCGGCCTCAATCGGATCGAGCTGCGGGATAAGGGCAACAAGGGCCTTATCCCCGGCCTGACCAAGTCGAGCTGGTAAGGAATTAGCGAATGGCTTTGACCGATCCCCTGGGTGATATGCTCACCCGCATCCGCAACGGCCAGCAGGCGAAGAAGGACACCGTCCTCTCGCCGGCTTCGAAGCTGCGCGCCCGCGTGCTCGAAGTGCTGAAGCGTGAAGGCTACATCCGCGGCTACAGCGAGGACGCCACCGGCGCCCACCCGCAGCTGCGCATCGAGCTCAAGTATTTCGAGGGCGAGCCTGCGATCAAGCACGTGGCCCGCGTCTCGAAGCCCGGTCGCCGCGTCTACTCGGGGAGCAAGGAGCTTCCCGTGGTGCGCAACGGCCTTGGCATCACCATCGTCTCGACGCCGCGCGGCGTGCTTTCGGATGCCGAAGCTCGCTCGCAGAACGTCGGCGGCGAAGTGCTCGCGGAGGTGTTCTGATGAGCCGCATCGGCAAACGGCCGGTCGCGATCCCAAGCGGGGTCACTGCCGACATCACCAACGGCACGCTGGCGGTAAAGGGCCCCAAGGGCACCCTGACCCTCAAGCTGCGTGACGAGATCAGCTACACGCTTGAGGGCGATGGTATCCTGGTCAAGCCGGCGAACGACACCAAGGAGGCTCGCGCTTTCTGGGGCATGCAGCGTACGCTGGTGTCGAACCTCGTAGAGGGCGTGACCGCAGGGTTCACCAAGACGCTCGAGATCACCGGCGTCGGCTATCGTGCCTCGGCCACTGGACAGAAGCTCAAGCTTCAGCTCGGCTACTCGCACGATGTCGACTATGAGGTGCCTGCCGGCATCGAGGTGAAGACTCCGGACAACACCACGATCCACATCACCGGGACCGACAAGCAGAAGGTCGGTCAGGTCGCGGCCGAGATCCGCCGCTGGCGCAAGCCGGAGCCTTACAAGGGCAAGGGTATCAAGTACCGCGGCGAGTTCATCTTCCGCAAGGAAGGGAAGAAGAAGTAATGGCCAAGCTGTCTCTCTTCGCACGCCGCCGCCGCCGCGTCCGTACCGCGCTGAAGGCGCGCTCGGGCGGGCGTCCGCGCCTGTCGATCCACCGTTCGGGTCGCCACATCTACGCCCAGATCATCGACGATGGCGAGGGCCGCACTTTGGCTGCCGCTTCGT
>CAJCHR010000492.1 GCA_903970225.1 Actinobacteria bacterium 21-64-8
CGCGTCGCAGCCGCTCAAGGGCGCGCGGATCACCGGTTCGCTGCACATGACGATCCAGACCGCGGTGCTGATCGAGACGCTGACCGCGCTCGGCGCCGACGTCCGCTGGGCGACGTGCAACATCTTCTCGACGCAGGACCACGCCGCCGCCGCGATCGCCGCAGCCGAGATCCCGGTGTTCGCGATCAAGGGCGAGAGCCTGGCCGACTACTGGGACTACGTCGGCAACATCTTCGACTGGGATGACGGTAAAGGCCAGACCGCCAACCTGATCCTCGACGACGGTGGTGACGCCACCATGTTCGCGCTGTGGGGCGCGCGTGTCGAGGCCGGCGAGGACCTGTTCGAGCCTTCGAACGCGGAAGAGATCGAGTTCGTCCGCGCGCTCAAGGCGTTCCTCAAGAAGAAGCCAGGCTATCTCACCGACTCGGTCGCGAACATCAAGGGCGTGTCCGAAGAGACGACCACGGGCGTCCACCGGCTTTACCAGATCGCCAAGGAGGGCAAGCTGCCGTTCCCGGCGATCAACGTGAACGACAGCGTCACCAAGTCGAAGTTCGACAACCTTTATGGCTGCAAGGAATCGCTGGTCGACGCGATCCGCCGCGCCACCGACGTGATGCTGGCCGGCAAGGTCGCCTGCGTCGCTGGGTTCGGCGACGTCGGCAAGGGTTCGGCCGCTTCGCTGCGCAATGGCGGCGCGCGGGTGATGGTCACCGAAGTCGATCCGATCTGCGCGCTGCAGGCGGCGATGGAGGGCTATGAGGTCGTGACGATGGAGGAGGCGGTCACGCGCTGCGACATCTTCGTCACCGCCACCGGTAACGAAGCGGTGATCACCGCCGAGCACATGAAGGCGATGAAGCCGATGGCCATCGTCAGCAACATCGGCCACTTCGACAGCGAGATCCAGATCTCGGCGCTCGACAACTACAAGTGGACCGAAGTGAAGCCGGGCACCGACCTGGTCGAGTTCCCCGACGGCAAGCAGATCATCATCCTCGCCAAGGGCCGGCTGGTGAACCTGGGCTGCGCGACGGGTCACCCCAGCTTCGTGATGTCGGCCAGCTTCACCAACCAGACGCTCGCCCAGATCGAGCTCTGGACCAAGCCGGAAGAGTACGAGAACAAGGTCTACGTGCTGCCGAAGCACCTCGACGAGAAGGTGGCGGCGCTGCATCTGGAGAAGCTTGGCGTCAAGCTGACCACGCTCAGCCAGAAGCAGGCGGATTATATTGGCGTTCCTCAGCAGGGACCGTTCAAAAGTGATCATTATAGGTATTGATATCAATGCAATGATTGCATAGGATGGCGGCTCCAGAGTTGGGCTGGGGTCGCAAAAAATGATGATAGCAAGGTTGCCGCTTCGGCGGCACCTGGCTGCGAAGGCGTTTGGGTTCGCCGTTCGCAACCGGGAATTGTGCGCGCCGCGTGGGCGCGTGAGCGAGTTGTCGAGTCAGAGCTTTGATGCGATGCCGTTCTCGCGGGTCCATCGTGACCCGCGACGATATTCTCCACATGGCAGAGCCGGGTACCCGATCGAAGGGAGCGGCTCATGATGCGCCGTTTCTTACAGAACATGGAAAGCATCCTGTGGTGGGCGGTAACGCTTGCCTTGGTCGTGATCACGATCGGCGGATTGGCACTGCTGATCGATGATGCGCCCGGTTGGACGATCTACCGCTCGGGTGGCCTGAACCCGATGGTAAGTATGTCGCGATGACCTGAAATCCTGGAATCGGCGATGGCGGGTACTTGCTGGCGTTCAGCAGGACCTGTCCGTCCCGGGGCGGCGCGCAAGCAGCGTGGTCGTGCGGAACCGCATGGCTGGCCCTTCCGCAACGGGGGGACAACCGTGCCCGCACGTATTGTCATCGCGTTGCCCGGGGCATAGCCCGGCGCGATGGGGTCCGGGCCGGTCACGAATCAACTCGCGCTCGTTCTGATCGGGCTGTTGCTGGCTGCCTGGACGATGGCGGCGGCGGTGGTGATCGTGTTCAACCGCGATCGGCTTCAGCGCGCCGAAACCAGCCGCCGCAGCGCGCAGCGGTTGGCGCGCATGGTCGAGGAATCGCCCGCCGTGCCGCTGCTCGTGCGCAGCGACGGGCGGATCGAGGCGCCGCCGCGGCTGGCCGACTGGCTTGGGCTCGATTCGGTCCCTGCGTTTCTGACCGAACTTAATAGCGGCGATGCCGGGCTCGACCCTGCCGATCTGGCCGCGCTTGCCGAAGCGGTGCGTCGCACGCAGAAATCCGCGGCGCCTTTTCGTCTCGTCGCGACTCCCCGCGGCGCGCAGCGCGCGCTGGCATTGCGCGGTCATCTGGCCGATCCGCAAGTCTCGCCCGGCGGCGCGGCGCTGGTCTGGGTGTTCGAGGCAAACGATGCCGAGGGTTTTTCCGATGCGCTCCGCCGCCAGGCCGAGCGCGAGGCGGCGCAGCCTTCGGTGATGACGTTGCTGATCGACGCTCTGCCGATGCCGGTGTGGATTCGCGGGCCCGAGGGTGACTTGCGCTTCGTCAACGCGGCCTATGTCGATGCAGTGGGCGCAAGTGACGCGGAGGACGTGCTGTGGCGCGATGTCGAGCTGATCGAGCCCCTCGATGGTCTCGCCGCCAGCGATATCGGTGCGCAGGCAGCGGCCAGCAACCTTCCGGTCGAGCGGACCGTCACCACCACGGTCAGGGCGCAGCGGCGCGCGCTTCGGGTCACCGACCTGCCGCTCGGCGAACTGGGCAGCGCGGGCTGCGCGGTCGATGTCGAGCTTGCCGAGGAGGCATCGCGGGACCACCGCGCGTTCCGCGACGCGCAGCTCGAGATCCTCGACGACGTATCGACCGGGGTGGGGCGGTTCGACGGCAAGCACCAGCTTACTTTCGCCAATGCGTCGTTCCAGCGCCTGTTCGCGCTCGACCCTGCGCTGGTTGCGAGCATGCCCAGCTTCGAGGCGCTTCTCGACGCGGCGCACGCCGCCGGGCGTACTCCGGTGCTGCGCGACTTCCCCGACTGGCGCCGTGAAAAAAGCCAGTGGTTCAACGCCGCGGCGCCGGTGGAGGAGGCATGGCCGCTGTCCAACGGCAAGCACTTGCGCATCGTCGCGCGGCCCCAGCCCGATGGCGGGCTCGTGCTCGTCGCCGAGGACCGTACCGAGCAACTGCGCCTCTCCGCGATCCGCGACACGCTGCTGCGCACGCGAACGGCGACGCTGGACAGCCTGTTCGAATCGGTCGCGCTGTTCGCCCCCGACGGCCGGATGGAGCTGTGGAACCGGCGGTTTCCGGGCGACTGGGGACTCGAGAGCGAGTTTCTCGACACGCACCCGCATATCCAGGGCCTCGCACGCAAGATCGCGCCACGTTTGAAGAACCCGAAGGAGGCGGGCGCGGTGGCCGAGGCGGTCCGCGCGGCAACGCTCGATCGCCGCGAATCGGGCGGACGGGTCCAGCTCGCCGACGGGCGCACGCTTGCCTATGCTGGCGTGCCGCTGCCGGACGGCAACGGGCTGCTGTCGGTGCTCGACATGACCGACACGCAGAAGGCCGAAGAAGGGCTGCGCGCGCGCAACGCCGCATTGCAGGAGGCGGCCGACGTGCGGACGCGGTTCCTCACCGAGCTAGGCCAGGAACTGCGGCATCCGCTGGCGGTCATCGGCGGCTTTGCCGAGCGCATGCGTGACGGTCTCGGAGGCGATCTCGACGAGACCGGGCAGGAATATATCACCGCGATCCTGACCTCGGTCGACCGGATCGACGAATACATCGGGCAGTTGCTGGCGGTCGCGCAGCCCCATGACCGCGTGGAGCGGGTGCGG
>CAJCHR010000493.1 GCA_903970225.1 Actinobacteria bacterium 21-64-8
TCCTGCACCTCGACGTCGGCCTGGGTGAAGAAGCGGAAGATCTGCGTGAGCAGGTTGCGTTCGTGCTCGGACAGCTTCTGCGCCCAGTCGCGGCAATCCTCGCCGAGTGGCACTTCCTCGGGCATCCAGTGGATCTGCTGCTGGCGCTTCCAGAACTCGTAGGCCCACGGATATTCGAAGGGCTTGTAGGTCTTGCGGGCTTCGAGAAGGGGCATGCGAGTGACTCCGGAAAAATGCGGCGGGCCCGAATCGATGCGGCGGCGCGTAGACTTGGTACGATGCGGCAGTGCGGGGCCTTACGGCAATCCGGGCGGCCCGGTTTCCCCCAGCCGTCCCATCCGTCCGTGGGCCTCGAAAGGCTTAGCCTGAGCGGGTTGAGTGTTCATACCATAACTGCGTACCCTGCGCGATCCGGCTGATCCTACCAAACCCGTTCAGTCCGAGCCTGTCGAAGGCCGCGCACCGATGCCCGCCGAAATCCTGCACGCGATATGGGGTCAGCCGGCCGGTTTTTCACCCGCCAAGCCCGGCTCCGCTGCCGCGGCGCGCCTGCAGAACAGGAAGATCGCGATGGCCGAAACCGTGTCGATGGCGAGATGGAACACGGCGAGCTGCGGGACTGAGGGTAGCCGGAGCGCGTCGATCAGGCCCGCCGGAGGCGCCAGCTGCGCTGCGTGCTCAAGAAGCGCATGGTGCGCCGCGTAATACCGCGATAGCGCCCAAAGGTTGCCCAGCGCGAGCACCGCAAACGCGGGCACCAGCAGCCACGCGCGCGGCTGCCACGACTTGACGTTGGCGGCAGCGATAACGGCCGAGATGCCAACGAGGTAGATGTTCCATATCGTGTCGATCCGACCATCATAGTCGCGCACGAAGCCGATCGTTTCAGACAAACCCAGTCCTGCGGTCGCCACAGTCATCCCCTCACATCTCGCGCACGACCGAGAAATCGGCTGCCGGCACCGTCTCTGTGCGGTGGAAGAAGCGGTCAAGGTCCAGGTCGGTCGCGGCCTTGCGGGTCGCTTGGGACGCCACCGAGAACGCCTCGTCCACGCGCGGCTGCACGCGCTGCGCGGCGGGGCGCGCCTGGATGCGTTCGCGCCAGGCGACCAGCGCGGGGTACTCGGCCGCCTCAAAGCCGTGGCGTTCGAGGTAATAGGCCCAGGGCTGCGTCGCGATGTCGGCGATCGAATAGTCGCCGCCCGCGAGCCAGGCGTGGTTGCTCAGGCGGTCGTCGAGCACGCGGTAGAGCTTCTCCGCCGCCGCGCCGTAGCGCGCGCGGGCGTAAGGCGCGGTGTCCGGCGGGACGATGTTGAAATGGGTGTACTGCCCCAGCATCGGACCGACGTTGGCCATCTGGATCATCAGCCACTGGAACACCTCGGCGCGCGCGGGCTGCGTGGCGGGGAGGAAGCGGCCGCCCTCCCGCTCGGCCAGCCAGATCAGGATCGCGCCCGATTCCGCCAGCGGCGCGGCGAGCCTGGGGTCTTCCAGCACGGGCACTTTGCCCAGCGGGTTCTTGGCGAGGAAATCGCCCTCGAACTGCCCGCCGCGAAACACGTCGACGAAGTTCAGGCGGTAATCAAGGCCCAGTTCCTCGAGCATCAGCACGACCTTGATCACGTTGGGGCTGCCGACGCCGTGAAGCACGATCTGGTCGCTCATGCGGGTTGTCCTTTTTCGAGGCGCGCGCTCATATCGTTCGTCCCGCGCCGACCGGGAGAGCGGGGATGTTGACCACCGCACACCGGCACGGCGTATCATGCGGGTTGCGCCAGCCGTGGACCACGCCGCGATCCACCACGAAATCGCCGGGGCCGAGCGCCACCTCGCCCTCCTCCAGCACCAGCGTCACCTCGCCCGAGAGCACGACGAGGTAATCGATCGTGTCGGTCGCGTGCATCAGCGCGTCGGTGCGCGGCGGGAACTCGCAGACCGCGAAGTTGGCGTGGCCCGAGTGGAGCACCTCTATCGCGTAAGGCACGGCCGCATCCTCGGCGCCGGTGTTGTCGGCGGGGATCGCGCTGCGCCAGGCGAGCGCGGCGCTCATCGCATTGTGCTGCGGGATCGGACCGTCGATCACCACGCGCGATCGGCCATCCGGACCGATGCCGGTCACGACTCGCCTGTTAGCCAGTTCAGTCATCGTCTCTTCCCGTGTTTATCGTCGTTCGGCTTCGCACTGCGGCCCGGCGGGGGGAACGTGCGCGCACCCCTCGCGTTCTCGGCTCACGCAATCGGCAAAGGAGTACCGCGGTGAACCAGCAGTCTGACGGCGAGGATGCCGCCCCGCGCCAGCCCCAGCAAGCGCAAAGCGCGTATTTCAATCGTCACGAGATCACGCCCGGGATGCTGGTGATGTCGGCAGAGGGCACGTTCGTCGGCACGGTGCAGGGGATCGAGGGCGACGAGATCCGGCTGAGCCCCGGCGGCGATGCCGAGCATACGCTGCTGCCGCTGAGCCTGGTAGACGGGGTGGACGACAACCGCGTGATCATGCGCAGCCGCGGCGACAACGCCTTCGGCATGGAAGCTTGAGGCATCGCCAGTCGAGGCAGGGGTGCGACGAAATGAAAAACGCTCCGGAACATGCGGCGATCGGCAAACGTTCACTGGGCATACCCACCCCATCAAGGAGTTAGCACATGTTCGAGAAGCTGCGCATCCGCGAGCATATGGAAGTCACCGACGCCCAGGGCCAGCACATCGGCACTGTCGACGAAGTCCACGACGATCAGATCAAGCTGACCCGCTCGGACAGCAATGACGGCCGCCACCACTTCGTGCCGATCGACCAGATCGAGAAGATCGAAGACAACCGGATTTACCTGAAGGAAGGCGCGCTCGCGCTCTGACCCTTTAACAGCCATCGCCCTGCGGGGCGTGGAGAAGCCCCGGCAGCGCACCCCCCGCGCGGCCGGGGTTTTTCGTGTCAGGCGGGTGCAGGCGAGGTGGCGGGCGCCTGCCAGCTTCCGCCCAGCGCGCGGAACAGATCGACTTGAGCCACGGCGACTTGCTGGCGGGCGGCGGCGAGATCGGCTTCGGAATTGGCCAGCGTCCGTTCTGCGTCGAGCACGTTCAGGAAATCGATGCGGCCGGTGCGTTGGCGAGCGAGGCTGACGTTCGCGGCGCGCGACGCATTGTCACGCGCGGATTGGAGCAGCGCCTCGCGTTGCCGCGCATTGCGGTATTCCGACAGCGCGGTCTCGGTCTCCTTGAGTGCTGTCAGCACGGTGCCATCGAAGCTGGCGAGATCGGCCTTGGCGTCGGCGCGCGATTCGCCGATGCGCGCGCGGATCGCCCCCTGGTTGGGGAACGCCCAGGTGATCAGCGATCCGGCCAGCCAGCGCAGCGGACCGCCGCTGAAGAAGTCGCCCGCACCCAGCGCGGTGCTGCCGATCGATCCGCCGAGCGTAATCTTCGGATAGAGATCGGCGGTGGCGACCCCGATGCGTGCGGTGTCGGCCGCGAGCCGGCGCTC
>CAJCHR010000494.1 GCA_903970225.1 Actinobacteria bacterium 21-64-8
CTTTCGCGTGGCTCCTGCTCGGCGAGCGCGGTGAGGCGCTGGACCAGCGCATCGGCTTCGTCGCCGCGTGTTTCGAGTTCGGCGGTGCCGTCCCCGGTGACGGTGAATGCCTTGCGCGGGCCGTCCAGGGCCGCCTCGGCGATCTTGCCCTCGTCGACGAGCAGGCTCAGCGTGGGATAGACCACGCCCGGGCTCGGCGCATATTCGCCGCCGGTCAGTTCTTCGATCGCCTTGATCAGCTCGTAGCCGTGACGACTCTGCTCGGCGATCAGCTTGAGCAGCAGCAGGCGAAGCTCGCCGCTGCCGAACATCCGGCCGCGACCGCGCCCGCCGCCGCGACCTCCTCGGCCACCGGGGCCGAAGCCTTCGTCGCCGTCAGGCCCGCCGAAAAAGCCGCCTCGACCGCCCCAGCCGCCGCGCGCGCCGCGCACGGCCATCATTGCGACCTTGGCGCCGAGCCCGAACTCGCGGCCGAAGCCCCGTCGGTGCCCGTGTTCGCGGCCGCCATGGCCGCATTCGTGATTGCGCATGTGATACTCCTTTTGTCTTATGCGATGGCTCAACGATATATCTTAGTACGATCATTGCAAGAGCCTTCGTGAATTTTTCCGCGCGCGTCTTATCTTGGCCGGCGATGGCCGACCTTTTTGCTGACGATCTTCCACCGGCACCCGCCTCGCCCGAGCCGGCGGCCGACGCGCCGCTCGCCGATCGGCTGCGTCCTCGCGCGCTCGACGAGGTGATCGGGCAGGAGCACCTGACAGGTCCCGAAGGCGCGATCGGGCGGATGGTGGCGGCCGGGCGCCTGTCCTCGATGATCCTGTGGGGGCCGCCAGGTACCGGCAAGACCAGCATCGCGCGCCTGCTCGCCGATGCCGTCGGCATGCGTTTCGTGGCGATCAGCGCGGTGTTTTCCGGCGTCGCCGATCTCAAGAAGGCGTTCGCCGAGGCTGCGGTGGCGGCGCGCGCTGGGCAGCGCACGCTGCTGTTCGTCGACGAAATCCATCGCTTCAATCGCGCGCAGCAGGACGGCTTCCTGCCCTTCGTCGAAAAAGGCACAGTCACGCTGGTCGGCGCGACCACCGAGAATCCGAGCTTCGAACTGAACGCCGCGCTGCTCAGCCGTGCGCAGGTGCTGATCCTGCACCGGCTGGGCGCCGAGGCGCTGGGCCGATTGCTGGAGCGCGCCGAGGCTCTGGAAGGCGCGCTGCCGCTAACAGCCGATGCGCGCGGCGCGCTGGTCGCGTCGGCCGATGGCGACGGGCGGTTCCTGCTCAACCAGGCCGAGACGCTGTATGCCGCGCGGATCGAAGCGCCGCTCGATCCGGCGGGGCTGGGCAAGTTCCTGCAGCGCCGCGTCGCGGTCTACGACAAGGACCGCGAGGGGCACTACAACCTGATCTCGGCGCTGCACAAAAGCCTGCGCGGATCGGACCCGCAGGCCTCGCTCTATTACATGGCGCGGATGCTGACCGCGGGGGAGCAGCCGCTCTACGTGCTGCGCCGGCTGGTCCGCTTCGCCTCCGAAGACATCGGTCTCGCCGATCCGCAGGCGCTGGTGCAGTGCCTTGCCGCCAAGGACGCGTACGACTTCCTCGGCTCACCCGAGGGCGAACTCGCGATCGTGCAGGCGTGCCTGTATCTGGCGACCGCGCCCAAATCGAACGCGGCCTACGTCGCGCAAAAGGCGGTTTGGAAGAGCGCGCGCGAGACCGGATCGCTGATGCCCCCGCAGAATATCCTCAACGCGCCGACCAGGCTTATGAAGGACATCGGCTACGGCAAGGACTACGCTTACGACCATGACACCGAGGACGGTTTCTCAGGCGCGAACTACTGGCCCGAGGAAATGACCCCGCAAACCTATTACCGCCCCGCCGAGCGCGGGTTCGAGCGGGAGGTGGCGAAGCGGATGGAATGGTGGGACAAGCAGCGCGCCGAGCGGGGCACATGACGCGCTTCGCGGATTGGGACGCCGTCGCCGCCTTCGCACTGTCGCTGCCCGACGCGGCGCTGGCGAGCTTCTATGGCCAGCCTGCGCCCAAGGCGAATGGCAAGGCCTTCGGGGAGCGGCCCTGAAGCCCGGGCGCTTCAAGCACTTCGCCGCGATCGACTGGTCCGGCGCGGCGGGCCAGCGGCAGGCGGGCATCGCGATCGGCCTTTGCGATACGTCGGGTGAGGCTCCGCTGCTCGTCCGGCCGGGACATCGCTGGTCGCGCGGCGAGGTGCTGGACTGGCTTTCCGAAGCGTTGCCCGACGATACGCTGGTCGGGCTCGATCTGGGCACATCGCTGCCGTTTGCCGATCGCGGCGCGTTCTTTCCCGGCTGGACCAGGAGCCCTGCCGACGCGAAGACCTTGTGGGCGCTGGTCGAGGGGATTTGCGCCGAGAATCCGCATCTCGCCGCCACCAGCTTCGTCGATCATCCGGACGCCGCGCCGCATTTCCGCCGCCATGGCGGACGCGAGGGGGCGTTGTTCGGGGGCGGACGCGGCCGGCTGCGCGAGACCGAACTTGCGCAGGAGCGCATGGGATGCCGGCCCTGCAGCAACTTCAACCTCGTCGGTGCGGCGCAAGTCGGCAAGTCGAGCCTCACCGGCATGCGCGTGCTTCACCGGCTCGGGGCGCGAATCCCGGTCTGGCCGTTCGACCCGCTGCCCGAGCGGGGATCGGTGATCGTCGAGATCTACACGACGCTCGCGGCGATGGCGGCGGGGCGGCGTGCCGGGCGATCGAAGATGCGCGATGCGGCCGAACTCGATGCGGGGCTGGGTCAGCTCGGCTGCCCTTTATCCGGCCTTGACGGGCCGCTCAGCGACCATCAGGCCGATGCGCTACTCACTGCGGCGTGGCTGCGGATTGCGGCGCGGGAACCGGAATTGTGGCAGCCCGTTGCACTGACGCGGCAAGTTGCCGCTACCGAGGGTTGGACCTTTGGCGCGGTCTAGCCGAGATGCGCGCATGCGCGGGGCTCCGCGAACTCTGATCGAAAGACTGCGATGAAGACCGCCCTTTTCGCCGCTTCGCTGGCCATACTCGCCTCGCCGGCGGTCGCGCGTCCCGTTACCGCTACGGCGATGCCTGCTCGCGCCTCCGATACCGAACGAGCCGCCACCATGGCCCCGCCGCCCGATGCGGGCGCCGACGAGGACACGCCGATGCCAGCCGCCCGGACCACGCCCTTCGCGGCATTCGAGAAGCAGACGATCCAGCGGTGGTTCGAACTCGATCCGGCGGCTGCGGTCTATCAGGGCGATCACCGTTTCGACGGACAACTGCCCGACTGGAGCGAGGCGGGTCTGGCGACACGCGCGGCGTTCCTGCAATCGGTGATCGATCAGGCCAGGGCGTTCACCGGGCTTTCGCCTGAGGATGCGCTCGAGCGCGATGCGCTGGTCTGGCTCGCGCGAAAGAACCTGTTCTGGCAGGTCACCGCCGACTGGCCGCACAGGAACCCGCACTTCTACACGGACGGCGGGCTCGACCCGAACAGCTATCTCGCGCGCGAGTACGCCGACAAGCCGACGCGGATGAAAGCGCTGATCGCGTTCTTCCGCGCGATCCCCAAGGCGGCGTCCGACATCCGCGCCAACCTGAAGACGCCGCTCCCGCTGAGCTACGTCGATTTCGGGGTTTCCGCATTCGGCGGATATGCGGACTTCTACCGCAGAGATGCGCCCAAGGCTTTCGCCGATGTCGCGGACCCGGCGTTGCAGGCGGGTCTGCGCCAGTCGTCCGAGGCTGCAGCCCGCGCGATGGATGCGCTGACCACGTGGCTCAAGGCGCAGAAGCCGCACGCGACTCAAGGTTTCGCGATGGGTCCGAAGCTGTTCTCGGGCATGCTGCGCGAGACCGAGGCCGTGGACATTCCGCTCGAGCAGCTCGAGCAGGCCGGCCGCGCCGATCTCGCGCGCAACCAAGCCGCGCTGAAGGACGCCTGTGCACAGTACGTGCCCGGCAAGACGATCGTGGAGTGCACGGCGAAGGCCAACGCCGACAAGCCCGAAGGCGGCCCGGTCGAGGCCGCGCGGCGATTGATTCCCGAACTGACCGCGTTCGTGCGCGAGAACGACCTCGTCACCATCCCCGGCACCGAACAGGCGCTGGTGCACGAATCGCCGCCCTACAACCGCCAGAACAGCGCCTATATCGATCCGCCGGGACCGCTCGATAAGGGCATAGCCTCGGTCTATTACATCTCCCCGCCGGACCCTGCATGGTCGGCCGAGAAGCAGCTCGCCTACGTTCCGGGCCGGGGCGACTTGCTGTTCACCACCGTGCACGAGGTGATGCCCGGCCATTTCGTGCAGTTCCTCCACTCGAACCGGACGCCATCGCTCGTAGGCGGCCTGTTCGTCGGCTATGCCTATGCCGAAGGCTGGGCGCATTATTCGGAGGAGCTGATGTGGGAGGCGGGCTACGGCCATGGCGATCCCGAGCTTCATGTCGGGCAGTTGACCAACGCGCTGCTGCGCGATTGCCGCTTCCTGTCGGCAATCGGACTGCACACGGGTGGGATGACCCAGGCGCAGTCCACCGCGATGTTCGAGCACGAATGCTATCAGGACCCCGGCAACGCCGAGCAGCAGGCCGCGCGCGGGACATACGATCCGGCGTACCTCAACTACACGCTGGGCAAGCTGATGATCCGCAAGCTGCGCGAGGACTGGACCGCCAGCCGCGGCGGCCGCAAGGCGTGGAAGGTGTTCCACGACCAGTTCCTGAGCTACGGCGGCCTGCCGATCCCGCTGGTGCGGGAGGCG
>CAJCHR010000495.1 GCA_903970225.1 Actinobacteria bacterium 21-64-8
CTTGACCGCGTTGCCGCGGTTGTTGGCGGCGTCCATCAGCTCGGCCGACAAACGCGCATCCATCGTATGCTCGGAGCGGTTGCGCGCCGCCGTGATCAGCCAGCGAATCGCGAGCGCCTGCGCACGCTCGGTGCGAACCTCGACGGGCACCTGATAGGTGGCACCGCCGACGCGGCGCGAACGGACTTCGATGCCCGGACGCACATTGTTGAGCGCATCGTGGAACACCTGGAGCGGATCGCGCTTGGCGCGCTGCTCGATCACGTCGAGCGCGGAGTAGATGATGCCCTCGGCGACGGCCTTCTTGCCGTCGAGCATCACGGAATTCATGAACTTGGAGAGCACGACATCGCCGAATTTGGGATCCTGCAGGATTTCGCGCTTCTCGGGGCGACGACGACGGGACATATTCTGTTTCCTTATACTTCAGCCTGGTTGGTCACACGCCTGTGGGTGACCGGCTTACTTCGGACGCTTGGCGCCGTATTTGGAGCGGGACTGCTTGCGATCCTTGACGCCCTGGGTATCGAGCACGCCACGGAGCACATGATAGCGGACGCCGGGAAGATCGCGCACACGACCGCCGCGGATCAGCACGACAGAGTGCTCCTGGAGGTTGTGGCCTTCGCCCGGGATGTAGCTGATCACTTCGCGCTGGTTGGTCAGGCGAACCTTGGCCACCTTGCGGAGTGCCGAGTTCGGCTTCTTCGGGGTCGTCGTATAGACGCGCGTGCAGACGCCGCGCTTCTGCGGATTCGCTTCCATCGCAGGGACCTTCGATTTGGCCTTCTGCGGATCGCGGCCCTTGCGGACCAGCTGGTTGATCGTTGGCATTGAAGCCTTCACCTTTCACATGGTTACTTTGCCGTGCCCGGACTCGCACACATGGCTCGTGCAGAAATGCACGAAGGCTCAGGGGACCTTGTCGACCCGCCCGAGCCTTTTCCACGCTTCGGCAATGTTCAAGCGTTCGCCCACGGATCAGGGTCGAGACCGAAGCCCCGCAAGCGAGCGCGGCCTATAGCGAGCGACTCGGTTAGGGTCAACCGCGGCACGCGAGGCTCAGTTGAGCGCGCCGCTCAGTGCCTGCAGCAGCGCGATCTGGAAGCGCGCGGGATCCTCGACCTGCGGGACATGACCGAGCCCATCGAGCGGCACGAAGCGCGCGTTGCGCATTCTCGCCGCGGCGCGATCGCCGATCGTCGAATTCTCGGGCAGCTGATTGCCGATTTCGGTCGGCGCCCACGTCTTGCCGAAGACATTGTGATCGAGCGTCCCGACCATCAGGATCGTCGGCACGGTGATGCGCGGGAATTCATAGACGACGGGCTGCGTCTCGATCATCTCGGTGGTCCGCGCCTGCGCGTCGATCACCGCATCGCGGCCCGGCCCGGCATACATGCCCGCGATCATGTCGAGCCAGCGATCATAGTCGCGGTGCCAGACGCCGTGATAATAGCCGTTGAGCTGATAGGCTTTCATCGAGGCGAGCGTCTTGCGGCGCTCCTGCTCGCGCGCGCGGTCGACGCCGATATAGGGCACGCCCTGCGCGAGCTGATCAGCGAGGCCCAGCGGATCGACAAGGATCAGCTGGTCGAGCAGTTGCGGCGTGGTGATCGCCAGTCGCATCGCGACGAGGCCGCCGAGCGAATGACCGACGATCGTCGCCTTGGTCACCCCGCGCGCGCGGATCAGGTCGGCGGTCATCGCCGCCATGCCGTAAAGGCTGTATTGGAAGCCGGCAGGCTTGGACGATTTGCAGAAACCGATCTGATCGGGGACGATCACACGGTAGCCGCTCGCGGCGAGCACGCGCGCGGTATCGCCCCAGGTCGCCGCGCAAAAGTTCTTGCCGTGGAGTAGCACGACGGTGCGCCCATTCGGACGCTGCGACGCCAGCTCCATATAGGCCATCTCGACCGACTGGCCCTGCACCACTTCGCGGAACAGGTGGACCGGAAACGGATAGTCGAACCCCTCAAGCCGCGGTCCGTAGCTGTGCACCGGAGCCGAGGAGGCTTCCGGCTTCGTCATGCCGACTGTCGGCGTCGCCTTCCCCGTCTCGGGCCTAATGGCGACGGGCTTGTCAGCGGTTTGCGCGGCATACGCAGCTGGCGCCATCGAGAGGCCGGCAAGAAGGGCAAGGAACAGGCGACGCACGATCTGTCTCCGATCAGGAGGCGGTACTCTCCACGACATTAACCATGGATCGGGGCTTGATATACACCGATCCGATCTCGGGCCAATCGTTTCGTAGCCGTAACTCCACGTCCGCGATGAGCCGTTCGACCGCACCCGCGGACACCGAGTCGACGAAGTCGACGCTGGTCGCGACGAACACCGATCGCGGGCCGAGATGGACCGTGATCACCTCGTCGACGCGCACCACCTCGGGACGCGCGTCGATCGCCGAGCGGATCGCGGCGACGAGTTCGGGCGAAGCGCGCTCACCGATCAGCAGCCCCTTGGATTCGCGTGCTAGCAGGATCGCGACCACACCCAGTACGATCCCGATCAGGATCGATGCGACGCCGTCCCAACGCCCGTCATTGGTCGCATGACTGAGGAATATCCCGGCGCCCGCGATCAGCAGGCCGGCGAGCGCCGCCGAATCCTCGAACAGCACGATGAAGGCGGGCGGGTCCTTCGAGCGGCGGATCGCCTCCCACCAGCCCTGCTTCCCCTTGGCACCGCGGAAGCCGCGAACGGCGGTCAGCCAGCTTGCGCCCTCGAGCAGGAAGGAGACGGCCAGGACGATATAGGCGATCAGCGGGTCCTGCGGCGGCTCGGGCGCGCGCAGATGGACGATGCCTTCATAGACGGAGAGCCCCGCACCGGTCGCGAAGATCAGGATCGCGACGACGAAGCTCCAGAAATAGAGCTCGCGGCCATAGCCTGTGGGATGCGCCGCATCGGCGGGGCGCGCGGCGCGCTTCTGGCCGTAGAGCAGCAGGATCTGATTGAGACTGTCGACGACCGAGTGGAAACCCTCGGTCAGCATCGCGGCCGAGCCGGTCATCCCGGCGGCGACGAACTTGGCGACGGCGATGCCAAGATTGGCGGCAAGCGCCGCGATCAGGACGAATGTACTTTCGCCGGCGCCCTCCGGAGGGGATGGGTCGGCGCTCATGCTCGTCCTTCAAAAAAATGGCCGGCGATGCGATCTGCGCATCGCCGGCCATCTATATTACATGGCGTTGTTGGACGCCGTGGTCGTGTCGTTGCCGGCCATGGCGCTGTTGTCCATCGCCATATTGTCGGTCGCGCCCATGCTGTTCATGTCGCCCATCGAATTCTCGTCGGCGGGCACCAGCATATTGTCTTCGGCCGAGACGTTCGACGTGTTGGCGTCATCCGACTTGTGGCACGCAGCCGCACCGAGCGTAAGAGCCGCAACCGCGGCGATCGTGAGAGCCTTGTTCATCTGTATTCTCCTCATTTCGGTCACCAGCGGACGCACGGCAACGCAACAAAACCACTGCCGTTCCGAAAAACGCGATAAACGGCGCGTTCGTCAAGCGTCTTATCAGAAATGCAGGGCGCGGCCATACGCCGACAGCACGCTTTCGTGCATCATTTCGCTGAGGGTGGGATGCGGGAAAACCGTTTCCATCAGCTCCGCCTCGGTGGTCTC
>CAJCHR010000496.1 GCA_903970225.1 Actinobacteria bacterium 21-64-8
CCAGGCCATGCAGCAGGCGCAGTCGAACTCGGTCGACAGCTGGAACGAATACCAGTCGACCCGGCTCAAGCAGCACCTCGCCGAAGACACCCGCCGCGAGATCGCAGTGCTCGCGGTCGGCGAAGCGCTTCCGCGCGCGCAGACGGCCCTTGCCGAGATCGACCATGACCTCGCCAAGTACCGCACCGAGGCCGGAGGCCTGAAAACGCAGGCCAAGGGCTTCTCCGACCAGTACGACGCGCTCAACGTCCACGACGATCAGTTCGATGCGAGCGAAGCGCTGATCTCCACCGCGATCTCGCTCGCCGCGGTCGCCGCGCTGGCGGAGAGCAAGAAGCTGCTCGTCGCGAGCTGGGGTTTCGGCGCATTCGGCATGTTCATGGGCGTGTGCGGGTTCGCCGGCTGGGCGTTTCACCCCGACGTGCTGAGCAACTTTCTGGGGTGAGCCGCGTACCTGACCGCTTGACCTGAGCACGCCCGGTTGGCCAATCGTAAGGGCCAGCGGAGGAGTTTTGACGTGCGCACCTGGAAGCAAGTTTCTCTCTGGTCCGTCCTGGCACTTGCCTCCGCGACGATCGCGATCGGTGCGGAGCCTAGACGGGGTTACCTCACCCCCGGCGAGTTCGACGTCACGCATGTGCTCGAACCCGCGCCAAGGCCAGGTGATCCGCGCTACGAAACCGACCGGGCGATCTTCCGGGCGACCCGGCAGTTCGTCGGCACACCGCGCTGGACATTGGCGACCAGTGACGCCGTGATCAACGCGCCGGTGCTGCTCAAGGATTTCAGCTGCTCGGTGGGCGTCACGCTGACCGCCGACAACGCGCCGAAGCTTTTGCATGTGTTGCAGCAGGCCTCGGCCGACACGGCGTATGAAACCAATCTGGCCAAGAACTTCTATCGCCGCGACCGTCCATTCACGATCGATCACGGCCAGATCTGCCAGCCTGAATCCGAACTCTACGACTCCAAGTCCGGCCGCATGAGCTACGATTACCCCTCGGGGCATACGACCTACGGATGGACGTTCGCGCTGGTGCTGTCGGCGCTCGCACCGGACCGGGCCACGCAGATCTTCACGCGCGGCCGGGCTTACGGCGACAGCCGCTTCGTCTGCGGCGCGCACAACGAGAGTGCGGTCGAGGCGGGTTTCCTTTCCGCCTCGGCGACCATGAACGTGGTTTCGACCAAACCGGCTTATCAGGCGGACCTCGCTGCGGCCCGAACGGAACTGGCGACGCTGCGCGCGAGCGGCGCCCCGCCGCAGAACTGCGCTGCGGAGGCCGAGCTCACCGGTGAGCGTGTGATGCCCGGTCTGTACACCGCGAAATAGCCGTATCGCCTCGCGTCGATGGCGCCGAGGCAAGTTCAGCATGACGGTCGCTGCGGTTCGCGATAGGGCGCCGCGATGCTCCGGCTTTCCGATCTCGCGCTGCCGCTCGACCACCCGCCCGAGGCGCTCGAAGCGGCGATCGCGACGCGGCTTGGCATCCTGCCGGGCGAGATCGAAAGTGTCACCACCGTCCGGCGCGGCAACGATGCGCGCAAGAAGAGCGCGATCAAGCTGATCTATACGCTCGATGTGGCGCTCACGAACGAAGCCGAAGTGCTCGCGCGACATGCCGGCGATCCGCACGTGCGCCCGACGCCCGACACCACGTACCAGCATCCCGTTCACGCGCCCGAAGGCTGGTCGGGCGAACGCCCCGTGGTGATCGGCGCGGGACCTTGCGGGCTGCTCGCCGCACTGATCCTCGCGCAGATGGGCCTCAGGCCGATCATCATCGAGCGCGGCAAGGCGGTGCGCGAGCGGACCAAGGACACCTGGGGACTGTGGCGCCAGGGCGTGCTCGATGCCGAGAGCAATGCGCAGTTCGGCGAGGGCGGCGCGGGGACGTTCTCCGACGGCAAGCTCTACAGCCGGATCAAGGACCCGCGCCACCTCGGCCGCAAGGTGCTGACCGAGTTCGTCAAGGCCGGCGCGCCCGAGGACATCCTGACCGAGGCGCACCCGCACGTCGGCACCTTCCGGCTCGTCACGATGGTGATCAGCATCCGCGAGACGATCGAAAGCCTCGGCGGCGAATACCGCTTCGGCACGCGGGTCGAGGACTTCGAGGTCGAGACCGACGCCGACGGCGAGCGGCACCTTAGCGGACTGCATCTGTCCGACGGCAGCGTCCTCGCGGCGCGCCACGTGATCATGGCGGTCGGCCACTCGGCACGCGACACCTTTCACCGGCTGCACGATCGCGGGATCTTCATGGAGGCCAAGCCGTTCGCGATCGGCGTGCGAATCGAGCATCCGCAAGGCTGGATCGACACCGCGCGGTTCGGTCCCTGCGCCGGCAATCCGATTCTGGGCGCTGCGTCTTACGCGCTCAGCCACAAGAGCCAGAACGGGCGGACGGTCTATTCGTTCTGCATGTGCCCCGGCGGCCGCGTGGTCGCAGCGACGAGCGAGGAAGGCCGCGTCGTCACCAACGGCATGAGCCAATATTCGCGCGCCGAATTCAACGCCAACTCCGCGCTCGTCGTCGATATCGATCCGACGCGCGATTATCCGGGCGGCCCGCTCGCCGGAATCGCGTTCCAGCGGCACTGGGAGAGCCTCGCCTTCACCGCGGGCGGGAGCGATTACAAGGCGCCAGGGCAGAAGGTGTCGGACCTGCTCGCCGGGCGGGCCTCGTCGGGCGATTTCGGTGCGGTGGTGCCGAGCTACCAGCCAGGGGTCAAACTCACCGACCTGTCGCTGTGCCTGCCTGACTACGTGATCGAGAGCCTGCGCGAGGCGCTTCCCGTGTTCGGCCGGCAGATCCGCGGTTACGACCATCCCGACGTGGTGATGACCGGTGTCGAGGCGCGGACATCTTCGCCCGTGCGGATCACGCGCGGGGCGGACCTCCAGTCGCTGAACACGCGCGGGCTTTATCCGGCGGGCGAAGGCGCGGGCTATGCGGGCGGGATCCTTTCGGCTGCGGTCGATGGGATAAGGGTCGCGGAAGCGCTGGGGCAGGTGCTGGTAAGCGCGTGAACCGCCGGCCACGGCCGACGCATTTTCCTAAATCACAGGGATATGCCACGGGGCGGGCCGGCGCCGCGCTCTTTCTCATGCTCGATTGGCAAGAGCCCTATGCGTGCACGCGCATGTGTTTCAACAACAAGCTCCGCATAAGTCTTTGATTTTTCTTGAACCAGCCAATTTCGAGGGCAGGTAAAGTCTTAACCAACGTGCCAATCGATCCGCCCGCGACCGTGTTTTTCGAGAAAATCGTTCGCCTTGCTGAAGTGGCGGCTGCCAAAAAACCCCGAATGCGCCGACAGCGGGCTTGGGTGCGGCGCGGTCAACACCAGGTGGCGGCCATCCATCAGACCCGGAACGCGCTCGGCTTTGCGGCGGGCGTGGCTGCCCCAGAGCATGAACACCGATGGCGCGTCGCGCGCAGCGACCGCCGCGACCGCAGCATCGGTGACCGCCTCCCAGCCGAGCCCCGCGTGCGATCCGGCGCGGCCGGCTTCGACCGTCAGCGCGTTGTTGAGCAGCAATACGCCTTGCCGCGCCCAGGCCGCAAGATTGCCATGTGCAGGGCGCGGAATGCCGAGATCGGTCTCGATCTCCTTGTAGATGTTGACCAGGCTCGGCGGCACTTTGACGCCGGCCGGCACCGAGAAGCTCAGCCCATGCGCCTGGCCCGGCCCATGGTATGGATCCTGCCCGAGGATCACGACCTTAACCTCATCCAGCGGCGTCAGCGCCAATGCGGTCAACCGCTGGCCGCGCGGCGGGTAGATCAGCTTGCCGGCGCTTTCCTCCGCCTTGAGGAAGCCTCCCAGCTTCCGCGCCTCGCGGGTTTCCAGCACCGGGGCTAGCGCCGGTCGCCAGCTTTCGGGTAGCGCGTCATCGGACATTCGCGGCCAAACCCTCTTTGACTCGGAGCGCGTTCGTCCTAAGCACCGCGGCCTTATGGCTGTCCATCTCCACGAAGAAGATTTGCCCGAAGGCGTGCTCGCTCCGGGCGCGGTTGCCGTCGATACCGAGACGATGGGGCTGATCACCGCGCGCGATCGGCTGTGCCTCGTCCAGATCTCCGATGGGCAAGGCGACGAGCATCTCGTCCGCTTTTCGCCCGGCAGCGCGTTCAATGCGCCGAACCTCAAGGCGGTTCTGGCCGATCCTGCGCGGGTGAAGCTGTTCCACTACGCGCGCTTCGATCTCGCGGCGATACGGCATTATCTGGGCGTCGATGCGACACCCGTGTTCTGCACCAAGATCGCGAGCAAGCTGGTCCGCACCTACACCGATCGCCACGGCCTCAAGGATCTGGTGAGCGAACTGCTCGGCAAGGAGATTTCGAAGCAGCAGCAGTCGAGCGACTGGGGCGGCCCGGTGCTCAGCGACGCGCAGCTCGAATATGCGGCGTCCGACGTGCGTCATCTCCACGCGATGTACGATATCCTGGTCGTGCGTCTGGCGCGCGAGCATCGCACCGAGATCGCGCAGGCTGCTTTCGATTTCCTGCCGACGCGCGCCGCGCTCGATCTGGTCGGCTGGGCCGACAAGGACATCTTCAGCCATGAGTGATGGCGGAGCAGGCGACACATGACCGCGCAAGGCGATGCGATCCGCAGCCGCCGGCGACATTTCGCCGCGCCGGGCGGCTCGCACGACAAATTGATCGGGGCACTGCGCAAAGTGCTGCCAGCCGGAATCGGCGCGATGGCGGCAGTGATGGTGCTGGTTCCGCTGAGCCCGCGCGGCGAGGTCAGCTTCCTGCTCGACCGCAAGAAAGTGGCGATGACCGGCGACCGCATCGATGTCGACCGCGCGACGTACCGCGGCGCAGACGACCGCGGTCAACCGTTCCAGGTCAACGCGCAGAAGGCAGTTCAGGCGAACCCCGCGATCCCGGTGATCGGCATGGACAACCTGACAGCCGACCTGCAATTCAGCGATGGCCCGGCGCGGCTGACGGCACCGCATGGTGACTACAACTTCGAACAGGACAAATTGACCTCGAAGAATCCCGTGACGGTTACGGCCAGCGATGGTTATCGCATGCTGATGCGCAACGTCGCTATCGATCTCGATTCGCGCACGGCCGTAGGCGGTGAGGGCGGCGGCGTTACCGGGACGATCCCGACCGGCACTTTCAGCGCTCAGAAGATCGTTGCGGATCTCGACGGGCGGACCGTGGCGCTGCAAGGCAACGCTCGCTTGCGCATGGTACCCGGACAGATGAAGATGCCCCAATGACCGATCGTTTCCGTTCAGCCTTGCCCGCGGGACCGTGGATCGCGGCCCTCGCAGCGGGAGCCGGCGCCACGCTCGCGGTCGTACCGGCGTTTTCGGCCCAGCCGAGCAAAGTGTACAACAACAACGCGCCGGTGAATTACGCAGCCGACCGCATCGAGGTGCAGGACAAGGTCAACCGCGTCGTGCTGACCGGTAGCGTCGATGTCACGCAGGACACGATGCGGCTGCGAGCGGCGCGTGTCACGGTGAGCTATACCAACACCGGTTCGCTCAAAATCCAGCAGATGGTCGCCACCGGCGGGGTTGTCATCACGCGCGGCAACGGCGCAGGCGGCACCGACACCGCGCATGGCGACGTCGGCGTCTACGACGTGACCAACCGGATCGTCACGATGTCCGGCAACGTGACGATCAACCGCGCCGGCGGCGATACGCTGCGCGGCGGTCGCGCAGTGATGAACTTGGCCACTGGCATGTCCACGATCGATTCGCGGCCGTCGGGCACGGCGCCAGGTCCCGGCACCAATGGGCGCGTTTCCGGGACTTTCTCCGTCCAGAAGGGCAAATAGCTCCTGCCCGGCGTGCGGGATCGGACCCGGCGATGAACGACGGTTCGCTGCGGCGGCTTCTCCTCGACATGACGTGTGCTGCCCGGCCAATCGACGTGGAGCGTTTCGGCGCGCTGGTTCCGAAGGATTGGGCGGCCCTCGCCAGGATGTGCAGCCAGCATCGGCTCGGGCCGATGCTTCACCGCCGCCATGGATCGACGTCGGCCATTCCGGAGGCGATGCGCGCCGCCTGGCGAGCCGATCACCGCTATTGGGCCTGCAGCGCGATGGTCCAGCGACTCGATCTGCAAGACTGCTCTCGGTTGCTCGCCGCCCGCCGGATGGCGCCGATCGCCCTCAAGGGTGCCTTCCTCGCATGGCATGCCTATCCCGAACCGGCGCTTCGCCCAATGCGGGACCTTGACCTTCTGGTCGAGGGTGAACGCGTGCCCGAAGCGTTCGAGGCGCTGCAGGAAGCCGGATATCGCCTGGATGCCGCGATGGATGGCCAGCACACCGGCGCGTCACATCCGGCATCGACCAAGCACCTCGATCCGCTGGTGGCGCCGCGCGGCACGGTGGTCGAGCTGCACCGGCAACTTTGGGAGAGCGACGGCGTTCTGGATCACCACCTGCCCAGCTTCGACACTGCCGCCATTCGATCGAGAGCGTCATCGACCGACGAAATTCTCTATCCGGCGGCGGACGACACGTTCGTCCACCTGGTGGTGCACGCGGTCTACAGCCATCGGCTGGACTGCGGACCCTTGCTGCTATGGGACATTTACCACCTCGTTCCGTATCTATCGGGCGATTGGGTATCCTTGTGGAGCCGGGCCGACCGCGAGGGCTGGGGCCGCGGGGCGGCGCTGGTGTTGGCGTTGATGCGGCTCTACTTCGGCCAAGCCGTCATTCCGGCGGCACCGAACGAACCGACGCCTCCGCCCGATGCACTGATCGAAGCCGCGCTGGACCTTTTGCTCCAGGATCTCGAGACGAGGCGCAGTGCAGGTGTCGCGGCGAGCGCGCTCTCGGGCGGGCGGCGCGCGCTGCGCC
>CAJCHR010000497.1 GCA_903970225.1 Actinobacteria bacterium 21-64-8
GCCGCCGGTGCTCGAAGCCGGCTCGAAGTTCGATCTCGGCGTGGACTCGCGTTACGCAGGCATCGCCATTCCCTCGACCGAGAGCCTCAAGGACACCATCGCGCGCGTGCTGCCCTATTACGAGGGCACGATCGTTCCGCACCTGAAGGCCGGCTCGGTGGTCCTGGTCGCCGCGCACGGCAACTCGCTGCGCGCGCTGGTCAAGCACCTCTCGGGCATTTCGGACGAGGACATCACCGAGTTCGAGATCCCGACCGGCCAGCCGATCGTCTACGAGCTCGACGCCGATCTGAAGGCGATCGAGCGTTATTATCTCTCGGAGCGCTGATTTGGGCGATTCCGCTCCCGTCGCCATCGTGATGGGAAGCCAGTCGGACTGGCCGACGATGCAGCGCGCCGCCGAGAAGCTGGATGCGCTCGGCGTTGGGTACGACGCGCGGATCGTGTCCGCTCACCGCACGCCCGAGCGGATGTTCGATTTCGCCAAGGGCGCGGCGGACGAGGGTTTCAAGGTGATCATCGCGGGCGCTGGCGGTGCGGCACATCTGCCGGGGATGATCGCCTCGCTCACGCACCTGCCGGTGCTCGGCGTGCCGGTGCAGTCGAAGGCGCTCTCCGGCCAGGACAGCCTGCTGTCGATCGTGCAGATGCCCGCGGGAGTCCCGGTGGGCACGCTGGCGATCGGCGAAGCGGGCGCGGCCAACGCCGGGCTTTTGGCAGCGGCAATTCTGGCGACTTCGGACGATGCGCTGGCGGAACGGCTCAAGGCACACCGCGCGCAGCAGACCGCCGCGGTTGCCGAGCGGCCCGCCTGACCCGCGCATTATGATCCCCCCAGGCGAAACCATCGGCATTCTCGGCGGCGGCCAGCTCGGGCGGATGCTGGCCATGGCCGCGGCGCAGCTCGGCTATCGCTGCCACATCTACGCGCCCGAGCCGGACAGCATCGCCGCCGAAGTCGCGGCCGAATTCACCTGCGCCGCGTGGGACGATGCCGCAGCGCTCGCCCGCTTCGCCGCCGACTGCGCGGTGGTGACCTACGAGTTCGAGAACGTGCCCGTCGCGCCGCTCGCGGACCTCGACGCCGCGCTGCTGCCGCATCCGCGCGCGCTGGAGACTGCGCAGGATCGGCTCAGCGAGAAGCGGTTCTGCGAGGCGCTGGGCGGCCGTCCGGCGGGGTACGCGACGGTCGATTCGGCCGAGGACCTTGCCGCCGCGATCGAGGCGATCGGCGCGCCCGGCATCCTCAAGACCCGGCGCGACGGGTACGACGGCAAGGGCCAGTGGCGCATCGCCTCGCCCGCCGACGCCGCCGCGCTGACGCTGCCCGATCGCCCGCTGATCTACGAGACGATGGTCGGGTTCGACGCGGAGTTCTCGGTGCTGCTGTGCCGGGGCGCGGACGGCGACATCCGGTTCTGGGACACGCCGCAGAACGTCCACAAGGGCGGTATCCTCGCGCTGTCGAGCGTGCCCGCCGGGGCGCGGGTGGCCGAGCAAGTTGAGGAAACACATGCGCTGGCGCGGCGGATCGCCGAGGGGCTGGGCTACGTCGGGGTGCTTGCGGTCGAGTTCTTCGCGACCGAAAATGGCCCTGTTTTCAATGAGATGGCGCCGCGCGTGCACAACTCCGGCCACTGGACGATCGAAGGCGCGGTGACCAGCCAGTTCGAGAACCACATCCGCGCGATCTGCGGCCTGCCGCTCGGCGACACGTCGCTCGCCGCCAAGCGCGTCGAGATGCGCAACATCATCGGCGATGCGGCGGAGAACTGGCCGCAGATCCTGTCCGACCCCGCAAACCACCTGCATCTCTACGGCAAGCACGCCGCGCGGCCCGGCCGCAAGATGGGGCACGTGACCCGGTTGACGCTGGTGTGATGACGCAGGAGGTGGTGCTGATCTATGCGCGCGCCGCCAATGGCACGATCGGCCGCGAGGGCACGCTGCCGTGGCGCCTTCCCACCGACCTCAGGCGGTTCAAGGCGCTGACCATGGGCAAGCCGATGATCATGGGTCGCAAGACGTTCGAGAGCTTCGGCAAACCGCTCCCCGGACGGCGCCACATCGTGCTGACCCGCCAGCGGGATTGGCACCCGGAGGGCGCGGAAGTGGTGCATGATGTGGACACGGCGCTGGCGCTTGCCGGTGCCGGCGAGGTCGCCGTTGTCGGCGGCGCGGAGATCTATCGGCTCACACTGCCGCTGGCGGACCGGGTCGAGCTGACCGAGGTCCATGCGGACTATGCGGGCGACACGATCATGCCCCAACTTGGGCCCGAATGGCGCGAAACCGCGCGCGACGAGCATCCTGCCGAGGGCGATCGTCCGGCTTTCGCATTCGTGACTCTGATCCCGGAAAGCCCCTCCCGCTTGCGGGAGGGGATTGGGGTGGGCCAAGGGGGCTAGTGATGAGTCGCGCCAAATATCAACAGGCCCTGCCCCGGCCCCTCCCGCATGCGGGAGGGCAGATCAGGTGATCCGCCTCGACAACCGCGAGCCGATCCCCGAGCACTTGCGCGGCGCGGTCATCGCGCTCGGCAATTTCGACGGGTTCCATCTCGGGCACCAGGCCGTGGTCGGCACCGCGATCGAATGGGCCCGCTCGAGGGGCGTGCCCGCGATCGTCGCGACGTTCGATCCGCATCCGATGCAGCTGTTCAAGCCCGCGACCGAGCCGTTCCGGCTGACCACGCTCGACCAGCGCGCGGAGCTGTTCGCCGCCGCCGGCGCCGACGCGATGCTGGTGTTCCACTTCGATCGCGAGATGGCTGCGATGCATGCGGACCGGTGGATCGAGCGCGTGCTGCACGATCACCTCGGCGCCAGTGCGGTGGTGACCGGGCAGGATTTCACTTTCGGCCAGGCGCGCAGCGGCAGCGCGGCGGTGCTCGCCGAAGTCGGCGCGCGCTTCGGCATTGCCGCACGCAGCGTCGGCCCGGTGCTCGACGAGGAAGGCCCGATCTCCTCGAGCCGCATCCGCGCCGCGCTGACCTCAGGCGAATGCGAGGTGGCGACACGGCTGCTGACGCGCCCGTTCGCGATTCGCGGGATCGTCCAGCACGGCGACAAGGTGGGCCGCACGATCGGCTTTCCCACCGCCAACCTCCCGATCGGCAATTACCTGCGCCCGCGCTACGGGATCTATGCGGTGACCGGGCGCCTGCCCGGCGGGCGCATGGTCAAGGGTGCGGCGAACGTCGGCATCCGCCCGACGTTCGATCCGCCCAAGGAGCTGCTCGAGCCCTATTTCTTCGATTTCTCGGAGGATCTCTACGGCGCCGAGATCGAGGTCGCGTTCCACCACTTCCTGCGCCCCGAGGCGAAGTTCGACAGCCTCGACGCGCTGATCGAACAGATGGCCCGCGATTGCGACCGGGCGCGGGAATTGCTGGCGGCGCTGTAATTCCTCCCCGCTCGCGGGGAGGGGGACCATGCGCAGCATGGTGG
>CAJCHR010000498.1 GCA_903970225.1 Actinobacteria bacterium 21-64-8
CGACGTCGCCTGGCCCGTGTTCGTGACGACGGCCGATCATCCGCTGCTGACGCCGGACATGATCGAGACGTTTCTCTCCAGCGCTGGCGAGGGTGACCTGAGCCTCGGCGCGGTCGAGCGCAGCGCGATGTTCGCACGTTATGCGGCGCCCCGGCGGACGTGGCTGAAGTTCGCCGACGGCGCGTATTCGGGCGCGAACCTGTTCGCGTTCCGCACCGCGCGATCGACCGCTGCGCTCCGGCTCTGGGCCTCTGCGGAGCAGGACCGCAAGCAGGCGTTCCGGCTGTTCCTGCATTTCGGACCCGTTCTGGCCGTGCGCGCGATCACCCGCTCGATCGGGTTCGGCGATGCGATCGCGGCAGCCGGGCGCCGGCTGGGGCTTGTCGCCCGGCTGGTGGTGCTGGATGACCCGGATGCGGCGATCGATGTGGACAAGCCGAGCGATCACGAACTGGCCGAGGAAATCCTCGCCCGGCGCAAGGCCGAGGCCGTCAGGCCCGATGCGATCCGCATTTCGGTGTTCGATCTCGACCGCACGATCACCCGGCGGCCGACCTACACCGCGTTTCTGGTCTACGCCACGCTCCGGCGCAATCCGATGCGGCTGCTCCTCGCGCCTGTGGTGATTGCCTGCATGCTGGCCTATCTCACCGGATTGATCTCGCGCCGGCGGGTCAAGGAACTGGAGCACGCGCTGCTGCTGGGCTCCGGTGTGCCGCGCCGCAGGATCGAGGCGCTGGCGGACCGGTTCGCAGGCAAACTCGCGCGGGGCGGTTTCTACCCGGCCGCGACCGCGCGAATTGCGCAGGAGCAGGCGGAGGGCCGGCGCGTGATGCTGGCGAGCGCGGCGAACGCGTTTTATTGTGACGCGATCGCGCGGCGGATCGGAATCGATGAGGTGATTGCCACCGAGTCTTCCTGGAACGGCGACAGCCTTCTTGCGCGGATCGATGGCGAGAATTGCTACGGCGGCGCCAAGCAGGCGATGCTCGGCGCCTATCTGGATCGTCACCATGTCGACCGGAACGGCTCCCACATCCGTTTCTTTTCGGATCATGCCTCAGACCTGCCGACATTCGAATGGGCCGACGAGCCGGTCGCGGTGAATGCCTCGCCCAGACTGGCGAAACTTGCGGCCGGCCGAGGCTGGCTCAGTCTGGATTGGCGCTGAAGACCAACGGTTCGTCGTGAAGTCGCCAAACCTGCGACAATTCGGCGCGGAGGAATCCTTGCGGCGTCCCGCAACCTCTGCGATGCGCCCGCGAGCATGGGGACGCGAGCACCGACTTCGGTTGAAACCGTCCCCTTGATGGTTGAAACCATCCCCTCGGTGACTTCGCCGCGACAGAGCGCATGGGGCGGCATCGTGCGCAACACCGGCTGGCTGATCGCCGGCAAGGTGATCAGCGCGGTGCTGAGCCTCGCCTACCTCGGCATGGCGACTCGCGCGCTCGGACCCACCGCCTTCGGCCAGTTCGTGCTGATCCTGGGCACGGCGCAGGCGATCGCCACACTGGTGAGCTTCGAGACCTGGCAGCTGGTCATGCGCTTCGGCATGGATCACATCACCGCGGCAAGGAACGGCGCGCTCGGACGGCTGATTGCCTTCTGCATGATGCTCGACGTCTCGGGCGCATTGCTTGGCGCGGGGATCGCCACCATTGCGGTGGTCGAGCTTGCGCCTCTGTTCGGATGGTCGCCCACGCTGGAGCGCCAGTCGCTCGCGTTCTGCTTCGTCGTGCTGGCCTCGTTCCGCTCGGCCGCGATCGGCGTGCTGCGCATGCATGACCGGTTCGGGGCGTCGGCGTTCGCCGAAACGATGTTGCCGGTGTTCCGGATGGCCGGGGTGCTGATCGTGCTCAGTTTCGGCGCGACCATTCCCCGCATGCTGGCCGCCTGGGCGATCGCCGAATTCCTGACCGCGGTGACTCACTGGGTGCTCGCCTTCCGCACCCTGCGGCCGAGGCGCGCATGGTTTCACTGGCCGGGACCGTTGTCGGTCCCGCGCGAGCATCCGGGGTTCTGGCGATTTGCCGGCGTTACCAACGCCGGATCGACGATGGCGCTGTTCGGCAAGCAGTTCGCGATCCTGCTGGTCGGCGCGGAAGTCAGCCCGGCGGCGGCGGGCGGATACCGGATCGCGCACCAGCTGGGCCAGGCGTTCGCGAACGTCTCGGACATGCTGTCACGCGCGACGTTCTCGGAGATCATGCGCGCGCGAGCGAGCGAGGCCGGCAACGACTTGCGGCTGCTGTTCCGCAACGCCTCGCGCATTGCGATGATCACCGCCGCGATCATGATCGCGTTGCTGTTGTTGCTCGGACCCATCGCGCTGAGCCTGCTCGGCGGGCCGCATTACGCGTCGGCTTTCCCGCTCGTGCTGATCCTCGGCACCGCAGCGGCGATCGACGCGGGGGGTGTGAGTTTCGAACCCGCGTTGCTTGCATCGGGCAAGGCGTGGGTCTCGTTCCGCCTGCGTCTGCTGGCGACGGTCGTGCTTATCGTCGGCCTGATCGTCTTGCTCGACAAGCTGGGCCCGATCGGAGCGGCGATCGCCACTCTGACGGCGTCGATACTTGCGACGCTTACCCTGGGGCTTGCCGCGCGCCGCGCGATCTATCGCTGAGAGGCGGCGCGCGGCCTTCGACAGGCTCAGGCTGAGCGGATGTCGTACGTAACCAAACCCGCTCAGGCTGAGCTTGTCGAAGCCCGCGCGCCTTAGACTAGCTGCATAAAAAGCGCGGAAACCTGCGCCTCAGGCGTTCTCGAGCACCAGCACGGGCTCTTCGCCGTGGAGCGTCGTACGGCGCATCAGGCGCTTGCTGTCGAGCGGATACCAGTCGGCGCGGTGCATCGCGCCGGTGTTGTCGAACAGCAGGAAGTCGCCCTCTGACCACTTGTGGCGGTAGATGTATTCGTCCTGCGTCGCCCAATCCATCAGTTCGGCGAGCAGCAGGTTGCCTTCGGCCAGTTCCATGCCCTCGACGTAGAAGCTGGTGGCGCCGAGCAGAAGCGAAGGGCGGCCGTGGCGATGGTGCCAGACCAGCGGATGAGTCTGCGACGGGCGCGATTGCCAGCGTTGAAGCTCGGCCGCCGACGGCGTCGGGTTGACGTAGCGCTGCGTGGCTTCGAGCGCGTGGCGGACCTTGATGCCCTCCAGCGCGCGCTTCCTGTCGGCCGGCAGGTCCGCATAGGACGCATAGGTGTTGGCGACCAGCGTATCGCCGCCCGCGCCCTCTTCGGCCAGTACGCGCGCCGAGAGCATCGTCGCCTTGGCGGGGTATGGATCGTTCGCGCCGTCGATGTGCCAGTAGAACGCGCCGCGGGTGTAATCGGCGACCGAGCTGATCTTCGAGTCCATCGTGATGTATTGAAGTTCCTGATCCTCGCCCTGCTTGACGATCTCACCGATCGTGCGCGCGAAGGTCACCTGCTCCTGATCTTCGAGGAACAGCCCGGGGAAGTGCAGTGCGCTGCGCTCGACCAGCAGAGCCTGGATTTCCTCGGCGTATTTGCCGCTGAGGAAATCGGCCTTGTCGATCGTGACCTTGCTGCCGACCTTGGGCTTGGCGTGTTCGACTTTCATGGCGTGTTCTCCGGTTTCGCGCGACCCCGCGCGTTCGGCAGCGGTTTGACCACCACCGAACAGCAAGCAGGGCAAAGTTCAAGCGAAAAGTCTCGCGGTCGCCTCAGGCTGGAGCAAGGGTCCGGGCATGCGGCGAAAGCGCGATATCGACGTCAATCCGGCCGATCCGGGGGATCTCGATCGACATCACGTCGCCCGGCACCACTGGCCCGACATCGGCTGCGCCCATCATCAGGATGTCACCGGGATGAAGCGTCATCACCGACGAGGCGAAAGCGATCAGGAACGCAACGCTTCCGGTGTGATCGGCAAAGCTACGCTCGCCGCGAAGCTCGCCGTTAACCCAGAACTTGTAGCCGAGCGTGCCCGGATCGGCCACTTCGTCCGCGGTCAGGATGCACGGGCCGTACGTCGCGAACGTATCGATCGACTTGCAGAACGAGAAGGTCTCGCGCGCCTCCTTCATCGTCGTGTCGAACGCGCACGTATAACCAGCGACGTAGTCGAGCGCCTCGGCCTCGGTAATGCCGGTGCATTCGCGCCCGATGACCACGCCGAGCTCGGGCTCATGAAGCGTCGGGCGATCGGGCCAGCGGATCTGGACCGGATCGCACGGATCGGTCAATGCGCTCACCGCCTTGAACCCGAAGCCCATCATGCCCGCAGGCGCACCGTGGTGCTTCCAGTTGCCCATGCCGCAGATCAGCTTGCCGGGATTGGCCACTGGCGAGAGCAGATCGACCTGGTCGAGCGCGATCGGCGTCGCGGTGGCGGCGAGCGCCTCGATCGCGGGGCGCAGGCGGCCCAGATTGGCGATGAACTGATCGCCGAGCGGAAGCGGCCAGTGCAGCGCGGGCAGGTCGATCGCGGCGGTCACGTCGCGGATGCCGGCCTCGTCGTAGACGCCGACTTTGGGCTCGGTCTGGTTCTTCAATCGGAAACGGCAGATACGCACCGGCTATTCTCCCATGACGCGGGGCATGTTCGGCCCGCGAATTTTTCCTAAGCGGCCTCGTTGATCCCTGCGGCATGACGGGCGGCGATGTAACCGAAGGTCATCGACGGACCGATGCTCGAACCCGCGCCGGCATAGACGTTGCCCATCACCGAGGCGGTGGTCGTGCCCGTCGCGTAAAGCCCGTGGATCACGCTGCCGTCGGCCTTGACCACCAGCCCATCGGGATTGGTGACCACGCCGCCGTACGTGCTGACATCGCCGGGCACGACCGGGACCGCGAAGAACGGGGCCCTGGCGACCGTCCCCAGCGAGCTCGCCTCGGAAAACGGATCGCCCATGAAGCCGCAGTTGTCGAACTGGCGCTCGCCGCGCGCGAAATCCTCATCCCTGCCGTTCGCGATGAACCCGTTCCAGCGCGCCACGGTGGCGGCGAGCGTCGCGGGATCGATCGAAAGCTGCGCGGCCAGATCCTCGATCGTATCGGCCTGCTTAATGTAGCCGGCCGATAGCCATTCGGCCGGCACGCCCTTGTCGATGAACCGGTCGGAGATCTTGTAAAGCGCGGTGTACTGGCTGTCGAACACGCCGTAGCTCGGCACCGCGGGCACGGTCTTGCCTCGCTTGAGCATCGTCTCGCAGAACAGCTCGTAACTGCCGCCTTCGTTCATGTAGCGCACGCCGGACTGGTCGACGAGAATCGCATGCGGCTTGGCGACCGATCCCTGGACGTTGGGCATCACGTAACGCTTTTCATATCCGGGCGAGGGGGTGATCGGAAAGCCGACCATCTGGTCCATCTGCGCGAGCGAACCGCCGATACGCTCCAGTTCGAGATGCATGTCGCCGGTGTCGCCTTCGGGGGTTTGCGACCAGTCGGCGCGGGTCCCGGGCAGGTACTTGTCGCGCATCTCCTGGTTGTGCCCGAAGCCGCCCGCGTTGATCAGCACGCCGAGCCGCGCGCCGATCCGCCAGGGCTTGCCATCGCGCAGGGTCGTCACGCCGCGCGCCGAACCATCCTCGATGATCAGTCCATCGACCGGCGTGTCTAGCCGAAGATCGACGCCGGCTGCCAGCGCCGCCTTGAGCATCCGCCCCTGCAGCGCCGCGCCTGCGGTGGTGAACTTGCGGCCGAGCAGCTTGTCGATCACGGTCCGGAACGCGATCCGCGCGAGGATCCGCTTGGCCTTGGGATTGGTCCGGCTGTGGCCAGCCTCCATGCCCTCGACGAGCTTGGCGTGGAACGGCGCGAAACCCGGGCGCAGCTTGTCATGCAGCGGTCCGAGTTCCTTGAGATTGAACGGCTTGGCGACGACCGTTCGGCTGGTCTTGCAGCTCCCCGGAAGCTCGTCATAGTAGTCGGGGTAGAACCGCGGGCCGCGTTCGAGCGCGACGCCCTGCTCGACCAGGAAGTCTACAGCGCGCGGCGCCTGGGTGACGTAGGCGAGCCGCTTGTCGGGGGTGGAACCCGGCGCGACGCCGCCATCGAGCGCCTGCAGCGCATCGAGATAGGTCATCGCGGCCTCGGTGCTGTCGGGAACGCCTTCTTCGCGCATGAAGCGGTTGTTGGGTATCCACATCACGCCGCCTGACTTGGCGGTCGTCCCGCCCGCCAGCGCGGTCTTCTCCAGCACGACGACCGAGCGTTTCGCCTTCAGCATCACCAGCGCGGAACTGAACGCCCCGGCGCCGCTGCCGACCACCACCCAGTCGAACACTTCGTCGAAACCGTCGCTCATGTGTCGTGAAATCCTATCCAGCCACGCCGCTCATACCCTTGCAGTGCCGGGCGGCGGCGTGGTGGACCATGGCATGCGGCCGCAACACCCCCAAATGGGAATGCCAAACGGGTCGGAATCGCTATCAGATATCGATGTTATACAGGCGCGCGGCGTTGAGGCTGAGCACCTTGGCGCGCTCTTCGCTCGACAGCGCGGACAGGCGATCCTCGAGGTTGTCGATCGGATAGAGGCTGGTCGGGTGCGGGAAGTCGGTCTCGAACAGGCAATTGTCGATGCCGACGCGGCGCAGTTGCGCCGAGATGTCGTTCCGCTCGAACCAGAAGCAGAAGTTGAAGTTGCGGCTGAAATACTCCGAAGGCCGCAGATCGAAGCTCTTGCCCTCGGCGATCTCGTCGAGCTGGTAATCGAGCGCTTCCTTCAGGAACGGCACCCAGCCGATCCCGCTCTCGACCGACACGAACTGGATCTTCGGATTGCGATCGAGCATGCCGGAATAGATCAGGTTCGAGACGACCTTGCCGTTGGTGAAGAAGATCATCGCACCGCTGATGCCGCATCGCAGGTCGTACGACAGCGACGGCCAGCCCTGCTGCCCCATCCAGTCGATCGCGGTTTCCGATGCGCCGATGTGGAAGTTCACCGGCAGGCCCTTGTCGACGCACAGGTCCCACAGCGGATCCCAGTGCACGTTGCCCAGATCGGGGATCGCCGAGCCATCGTCCTGCTTGTGCATGTGCGGGTCGGAATTGATGTTGATGCCGCGCAAGCCCATGTCCGCGCAGCGCTCGGTCTCCTTGATCGCCGCCTTCACGTCCCACCAGGGCAGCAGCGCCATCGGCAGCAGCCGGTCACCCGATTCGGCCTGCATCTCGGCGGCCGCGTCGTTGTACATCTCGACGCAGGCGAGCCGCAGCGCGGCGTCGACCCTGGCGGTCGCCTGTCCGCCGAAGCCGAGGATGTTGGGATAGACGATCTGCGCGTAGATCCCGGCCTCATCCATCACCTTGAGGCGCGCCTCGGTGTCCGATGAGCCCAGGTGCACGTCGGGGAAGCGCAGCTTGAGGAAATCGTCGAGCTTGCGGACCTTGCCGCCTTCTTTCAGCACCGCGCTGTTGGGGTGCGCGCCGGTGCCGATCGACTGGTTGCCGTCGATCACCCACGACATCTGGCCCTCATGCATCTTCACCTGGGGCACCCGGTCTAGCAGCGCCTTGGGCGCGCGCTTAATCCACAGGTCGTGCGGCTCGGTCCAATGCGTGTCCGCATCAATGATCTTGAGCTTGGTTGCGGCTTGCGGGCTTTCGAGGATCTGAGTGGCCACGGCTTTGTCTCCCAACAGGTCGATCGCAGATATATTGCAATAACGATATTATTATCGACTTTGCGATTTTGGGTATACGGAAGATTGCGGCGCAGTCAACCGCTGGCTACGGCCCCTGGAAAGGCCGCGGCCTGCAATCGAGCGATAGGATCAACGTGGCCAGACCGGCGCTTTCCGCGGCAAGAACGACCGACATTCTGGACTTGTTCGCCGCGTTCCCCGGCCGGGCATTCACGATGTCGGAGATCATGAAGGCAACCGGGGTCAACGTCGCATCGTGCCATGCCATACTGGGGGTGCTCGCCCAGCGTGGCTATCTCTCCCGCGACGATGCGGACAAGAGCTATGTGCTGGGACCGGCGCTGCTGTGCGTCGGGGAAGCGGCGCGGCTGACCCAGACACTGGTGGCACGGGCGCAGCAGGCCGCGGAGCGCCTGTTCGACGAGTTACAGGTCCCGGTGTTGCTGAGCACGACCGCGGGCGACGACCTGCTCGCACTGTCGTCGTTCTCGCTGCCCGGCGGGCCGGATACCCGATTGCGGGCAGGCCAGCGCGTTCCATTGATCCCGCCGGTCGGGGCGCACTTTATCGCTTGGGCGTCCGAGCCGGAAATCGAGGAATGGCTGGGACGGGCCGAGCCTCACACCGAGGACCACAAGGAAACGCTGCGCAGCACGCTCGCGCTCGTGCGTCGCCGCGGCTTCCAGGTGACGTCGCGCGTCTCGGGGAACGCCGAGTTCTCGGCGTTGATGGCGCAGATGGCGCTGGGTCAGCCGCCGCTCGACTACAGGTTGCAGGCCGCGCATGTTCTGGCCGATGACAGCTGGGCGCTCGCCCAGCCCGAAACGATCGAGCCGGGCGAAAGCTACGACATCTCGCTGATCGCCGCGCCGATTTTCGATCGTGCGGGGCAGGCGCGATTGAGCCTGGGGCTCGGCGGGTTTCCGGGGCTGGTCGACGGGCAACGGATTCTCGATCTGGCGAAGACGCTTCTCGACACCTGCCTGCGGGTGATGCGGGAGGAACGGGCACGCTGACCGGCCGTTCGGGTGCGCTTCATCGTGCTGAGGATACAGTTCCACCGATTCTAAAAACCGCACCGCGCCTTTGCAGCCACAATCGTTATCGACATGGGAAGCTGGCAAGCCGATCCTGCGTACATAAAGACGACACGTCATGACCAGGAGCAAGGATGCCCATTCCCGCCGAAGAAATCGTGGCGATCCTCGCCTCAGAGGCCGGGATCGAGCCCGAGCGGCTCGAGCCCGACGCGACGCTCCAGGGCCTCGACATCAGTTCGCTCGATCTGGTCAGCGCGGTGTTCGAACTCGAAGATCGCTACAAGATCGAAATCGACCCGGAGAAGATCGATCCCGATTTCACCGTCGCGCAACTCGTCGCGTATATTCAGGGGATCGCGGAGGCCGGGGCCAAGCCGTGAGCCGCGTGGTCATCACCGGTATGGGCTGCATTACCGCGCTCGGGCGCAACGTCGCCGATGGCTGGACAGCGCTGGCCGCCGGGAATGGCGCCATCCGCCTCTGGGACGAGAGCGACGGAGGCGATGGCCTTCCTGCCGCGCAAGTCGATCGGGCATGGGTGGACGAAGCGCTGACCGGCCGCGATCTGCGCCCGCTCGGCAAGCTCGATCCGCTTTCCGGTTTCGCGCTTACCGCGACGATCGAGGCGGTGACGCAGGCCGGTCTGTGGAACGCGCCGGTGCTCGGCGAAGACACCGCGATCCTGCTGGGCTGCGGCAGCGGCGGCAACGCCACGATCGATGCGGCGTTCGAGCGGCTTTACGGCAGGGGTACCGCGCGCGTTCATCCGCAGACGATCCCCAGTTCGATGATCTCCGCGCCCGCGAGCCATGTCGCAATGCTGCTCGGCGCGCACGGTCCCGCGTTCGTGCTCGCCAGCGCCTGCGCCTCGTCCGCACATGCGATCGGTGAGGCGATGCACATGATCCGAAGCGGCCGCGCGAAAGTCGCGATCGCGGGGGGCGCCGAGGCCTGCCTCAGCCGGGGATCGCGCGTCGCATGGGCTTCGCTCGGCGTGCTCGCGCCCGATACGTGCCGGCCCTTCTCGCAAGGCCGCAAGGGTATCGTGCTGGGCGAGGGTGCGGCGGTGGTCGTGCTCGAAAATGCTGAACATGCGGCAGCGCGAGGAGCGCAAGTGCTGGGCGAGCTTGTCGGGTACGGCGCCAGCTCGGACGCGGCGCATATCACCGCGCCCGATCCGGCTGGCATAGAACGCGCCGTCCGCGCCGCGCATCGCGATGCCGGGCTGGCGATCGACGAGCCCGCGTTGATCTCGAGTCACGGAACGGGCACAGCGCTCAACGATACGGCCGAGGCCACGGTGATGCGCGCGGTCTATGGCGACGCTCTTGCACGTCACCGGGTGATCGCGACCAAGTCGGCGCATGGCCATCCGATCGGAGCGGGCGGGGCGATCGAGTTCGTGCTGGGGATGAAGGCACTGGCCGAAGGCTTCGCGCCGCCTGTGCTCGGGTACCTCGCGCCAGACCCCGATTACGACTTGCCGCTGGTATTGGCGGGGGAACATATCGACCATCAGGTGCTTGTTTCGAACAGCTTCGCGTTCGGCGGACTGAACGCCGTATTGATCGGCAGGACCCCTCAATGACTGTCGCTCACGTCAACGCAATCGGCGCTGCGGTACCGCCGTACGAGGTGCACGAGGCGTTCGTGTCGTTCGTCCGCGACTCGCTTCCACCCAAGGCACAGCGGCTTTTCGATCGGATGGTGGTGCGTGCCGGGATTGAGCAACGCTACTCGTTCATCGAGCCTGAGCGCCTGCCCGATGGCCGGCTCACCGACACCGAACGGTTCTACGGCCTCGACGAATGGCCGAGCACCGGCGAGCGCATGGCGCGGTACGAGCGTCACGCGTGCGATCTCGCACTGGCCGCGATTGCTGCGCTCGGCAGCGCTTTCGTGCCCGAGGCGATCACCCACGTCGTCGTCGCCTCGTGCACCGGCTTTACTGCGCCGGGGCTCGACCAGCAGATCATCGCCGCGACCGGCATTCCGGCCTCGGCCGAACGCACGGTGGTGGGCTTCATGGGTTGCTACGCCGCGGTGAACGCGCTGCGCCTCGCGCATCATACCGTCCGCTCCGAGCGCGGCGCGCGCGTATTGGTGGTGAACCTCGAGCTGTGCACGCTGCACTTCCAGCGTAGTGACGACATGGAAAAGCTTCTCTCGATGCTCCTGTTCGGCGATGGCGCCGCCGCCGCGATCGTCAGCGCGGATCCGGCGGGCGTGGCGCTGATCGATTTCCGCTCCGCCGCGGTCCCCGGCTCGGCCGATGCGATCACCTGGCGCATCGGCGATCAGGGCTTCGACATGCACCTCGACGGTCAGGTGCCCGCGCTGATTGCCGCCGCTCTCAGCGCCGATCGCGCGCGCAACGATGACGAAGGCCTGTTGCGCGGCACGCAGCCGGCGGATTACGACCGCTGGGCAGTGCATGCCGGCGGACGGACGATACTCGATGCGGTCGAGCGTGCGCTCGATCTGCCGGAGGACGCGCTCGATCCCTCGCGGCGGGTGCTGCGCGATCACGGCAACATGTCTT
>CAJCHR010000499.1 GCA_903970225.1 Actinobacteria bacterium 21-64-8
TTGCGGCGCCCAATGGCGCGCAGATCGCGGCCATCATCACCAATGAAAGCGTCGACCGCCTGGGTCTCGCAACCGGCAAATCCGCGACCGCCATTTTCAAGGCGTCGAGTGTGATCGTGGGTGTCGATCAATAACGAGGTGCTGGGTGAGGCGAGGGTTTGCCAGCAGTCGCATACCCTTCGCCCGCTTGCTTCATTCCGTCATCGTCACTTGATTGGAAAGCTGCGCACGTAGCTGGTTCCGCCGGACGAAGGTCCGCGATCGACCGCATACAGGACATGATGCGCGGCATCGATCGCGACACCCCGAGCGTCCTGGAAGTCGTTGGCGATCACGCTGACCGTGCCATCCGGTGCGATTTCGCAAAGGCCGTTCTTGTTGCACTTCGTATAGAGCCGGCCCTCGCTATCCACCGTCATCAGATCGGGGCTATCTACACGGGCGAACACGGTGGGCGTCAGCGGCTGCGGCGAGCTCAAAAGGGCGCTCAGATTCGCCTTCACGATATTGCCGTTGGCCTGATCGGAGACGAACACGTTCCCGCCCGATATCGCAATGCCGACGGGTTTGCCGAGCCCCGTGAGCAGATCGCGTTCGGTAGCGGTGTGGGTCGCCTCGTCGTAGGTCACCAGACTCAGGGCGCCTTGCGGCGGGTTGTTGCCGGTCTTGATGAACCACGTGGACAGGAGTTGGCCAGGCGCAAGCTCGATCAGCCCCAATCTGCGCCGCACCGGATTGGGTCCGCTCAGTGCGATGGCCGTGCCATTGCCGCTCACTTCGAATATCGCGCTCGCGGTACCGAACCCGAACCGCTCTGCGAGCAAGGCGCCCGACCGCGCGAAGGTGATCTGGCTGAGACTCTTGCCCTGGCCCGCTTCGACCGGAATGGCCGCGTACGGCGTGAAAGCCCCTCCATGCGAGGACAGCACGTTGCTGGTGCGATCATCGGTAATGAAGAGCGCGCCATCGTCTGGGCGCACGGCAATTCCGTTCGGCAGCCCATCGACGGCGGTCTTCTGCGGCTGGACGGCGTTTTGAGGAGTGGTGCCGCAACCGGCCAGCGCGGCGACCAGCCCGAACGTCGCGGCTAGCGCTGCGGCTTTGCATAGAACGACATGCGACGATGCAGGCATGTTTCCTCCAGAAGGCATTCAGTCTGAGCAGACGGGTGACCCGCGGCTCGCGTGACGCGAATCGCAGGATTCGCCAGCTAAGGTATCAGCGACCGGCGGCAGGCGCACGCTCAGTCGACACGGGTCAGCAACTCGATGCTGTCGAGCTGCGCGGCGCAGATGTCACGCACGATCGACACGAAATCGTCAAAGTAGGGCCGGCCCGCGGTCCCTTTAGGCGCGATGGCATACAGCTCGCTCCACAGCCCGCCCGTGCCGACCCGTTTCGCGAGCACGTAGTCGTGGTCGACATAATTCTTCAAACCCCAGTTCGGCAAGGCGGCAATACCGCGGCGGCTGGCCACCAGCTGCATGATCGCGATGGTCAACTCGGCGGTACGGCGTTCGAGCCGGATGCCGGCGGGTTCCAGCACTTCGCGGATCAGGTCGATGCGCGATTCGGGCACTGGGTAGGTGATCAGCGTCTCGCCGCGCAGATCTTCGGCACTCAGACGCCGCTTGTTACGCAGACGATGTTCGTTGGCGATCACCACCTGGATTTCAAACTTGAAGAGCGGCGCGATATCCAGATTGCGCCGGGTGGCCGGTTTCGAACCGATCACCACGTCCGCCTTGCCCTCGCTCAGCAGCCGCATCGGATCCGCGTGAAAGCCCGCCACGAGATCGACCTCGACCTCCGGCCAGCGGCGCCGGAATTCGTCCATCACCGGCATCAGCCAGTCGAAGCACGTGTGGCATTCCAGCACGATGCGAAGCTCGCCGCGCACTTCTTCTTTCAGGCGAACCAGGTCGCGCTCGGCCGCCGCTACGCCGGCCACCGTTTCGCGAGCGAGAGCCAGCAGCCGTTCGCCCGCCAGCGTAAAGCGCAGGCCTTGCCGGGTCCGCTCGAATAGCGAGACCTCGTAGTGGGCTTCCATGTCGCGAATCTGATGGGATAGCGCGGACTGGCTGAGGTTGACGCGTTCGGCGGCATTGACGAGCTTGCCCGAATCGGCAATCGCGATCAGCGAGCGAAGATGACGCAGTTCAAGCATGCTGCCGCCCGCATCGGGCGCAAGCCGGGGTGTCTTTGATATGAATGAGGCTCATACGATAATGAAAAGATGTCGCTTGATGAATCATAGCGCGGCTTTCAAACTGTGCGCTAATCAGTCAAGGATCGGCAATGGCTCGCACGCACATACATGGTTTTCCGCGCATCGGCGCACATCGCGAACTCAAGTTCGCCCAGGAATCGTTCTGGCGCGGGGAGTCCGATGATGCGTATCTGCGCGGCGTCGCGCAGGAATTGCGCGCGCGTCATTGGGAGCAGCAGCGCGCGGCGAAGCTGGACTTCGTGACGGTCGGCGATTTCGCCTATTACGACCCCATGCTGAATCTGACCGCATTGCTGGGCGCGCTGCCTGAGCGCTTCGGATTCGAGCCGGCGGCGCTGTCGCTGGCCCAGTACTATGAGCTGGCTCGCGGCAACAAGGCGCAGCCGGCCATGGAAATGACCAAGTGGTTCGATACCAACTACCACTACCTGGTGCCGGAGTGGAGCGCATCGCTCGCATTCGCGATCGATACCACCAAGCTGCTTAACGAAATCGCAGAGGCTCGTTCTCTTGGAATCGAGACGCGCCCGGTCATCATCGGACCGCTCACTCTTCTGCTGCTTGGGAAAGGTGTGGATGGATTCGATCCATTCGCATTGTCCGAAAAGCTG
>CAJCHR010000500.1 GCA_903970225.1 Actinobacteria bacterium 21-64-8
GGCAGCCGCTCAGTTTGTCCGAAGGGACGCCGCTCGGCAGCCTGTGCGTGATCGATACGGTTGCGCGCGAAGGGTTGTCTGAGGTACAGCGCGAGGGGCTGGAAACACTGGCGCTCGCAGCGATGGCGCTGCTGGAGCGCGCACGGATCGAGGGTCGCAGCGAGCGTGCGGCGGCGCGTTCGCAAAACACGATTGCCGATCTCGAACAACGCTTCCAGCTTCTCGCCGATGCGATGCCGCAGCTGGTCTGGGCAACACCGCCCAATGGCCTGCCCGATTACTTCAACGCGGTGTGGTGCGATTTCACCGGGCTTCCCGCTGAGGCGAGCTATGGCAGCGGCTGGCTCAACCTGCTTCACCCGGAAGACCTCAAGGCCACGTCCGAATCGTGGGAGCGGGCGATCACCACCGGCGGCACCTTCGACGTCGAATACCGCCTGCGCCGGCATGATGGCGAACATCGCTGGATGCTCACCCGTGGCCTCCCGATGCGGGGCGCTGACGGCGCGATCACACGCTGGATCGGCACCTGCACCGATGTCCACACGCAGCGTGAGACCGCCGACCAGCGCGACCTGCTCACGCGTGAACTCAGTCACCGGATCAAGAACATCTTCGCGGTGATCGGCGGCCTGATCGCGATGACCACGCGTCGGCGGCCCGAGTTCCAGGAGGCGGGTCAACAACTGCAGCAGCGCGTGCTGTCTCTGGGCCGCGCGCATGATTTCGTACGGCCGCATAGCGAGGCTTCGCGCGGCGTCCAGTCTCACGGAAGCCTCCAGGGCATGCTCACCGCATTGCTTGCGCCTTACGGGCAGGGCGCCGATTCGCCGTTCACGATCGATGGCGATGATATCGCGATCGACGACCGATCGGCGACCGCTCTTGCTCTGTTTTTCCATGAGCTTGCGACCAACGCCGCCAAATATGGCGGACTTTCGGTGGCGGAGGGCCGCGTCGCCATCCTGATTGCCGCCGGTGACCCGGTACGGATCGACTGGCACGAGACTGGAGGCCCACAACCGAAGCCGTCGCCCGAGCCTGGCTTCGGCGCCAGCTTGATCGAGATGAGCATCGGCCGCCAGCTCAGCGGGCGGCTCGGTCACGAATGGCACCCGGACGGCTTGCGCCTGCGTGCCGAAGTGCCCGCCGCAATGATGCGGCGCTAGATTGCATGGCTGATCCCCTCCCTTTGCGGGGAGGGAATCTCAATCCAGCGAGGCGATCAATTCCGCGATCGGAACCGTGGCAAAGCCGATCGCGCTGTCCGAGATGCCGTATGGCATGAACAGCGTCTCGCCGACGGCCATCGCGCCGCAGGTATAGACCACGTTGGGGACATAGCCGTCGCGGTCGCTGTCCTTGGCCGAGAGGATCGGGCGCGAGCTGCGCGCGAGCACTTTCGAGGGCATGTCACGGTCGAGCAGGATCGCGCCGATCGAGTACTTGCGCATCGCGCCGACACCGTGGGTCAGCACCAGCCAGCCGTGCTCGGTCAGGATCGGGCTGCCGCAGTTGCCCAGCTGGATGAACTCCCAGGGAAACTTGGGTTCGAGCAGCAACTGCCCGTCGTCATCCCATTCGTCGAGCGACCGCGAGGACAGCAGGTAGAGGTTCTTCCCGTCCTGCCGGCCGAGCATGTAGTAGCTGCCCCCCAGCTTCTGCGGGAACAGCGCCATTCCCTTGTTGCGGCCCGCACGCCCGCGGATCGGCCCGAGCGAGAAGTCGCGGAAGTCGCGCGTGCGCAGCAGTTCGCTCCGGATGCTCGATCCGCTGTAAGCGGTGTAAGTCCCGATCCACTCGAAATCGCCGTCACCGTGATCGAAGTGGACCAGCCGCAGATCCTCGAGCCCGCCGCGCTGCTGCTCCGTGATCGGAAAGATCACCGTACCCGACAGCGTGCTTTCGGGATGGCGCGCAATGCACACCGTATCGGGCGGACAGACCAGTCCCTGCGGCATGTCGGCCGAGGTCGCGACGTTAGGCTGCGGCCACAGTTCGAAGCTGCCATCGGGCTCGACGATACCCTCACGAAACGCGACCGAACTGATGTGGCCTTCGCCCACCGCGCGCAGCGACATCACGAACCGGATCGCGCCGTCGGACAAGCCCGACTGGTCGGGATGCGGCACGACGCTGGGGTTCATCAGCGCGGCAGCGGAATAGCTGTACTCGTGACAGAAGTACGCGCCGATCAGCCGCTGGCGTGTGAGCGAGAGATCGGCCGGCAACGTGACGCTTTGCGCCACTTCGGCATAGCGCTTGTCGAACGTTCTCTCGGTCTGCCAGTGCCGCTCGGAAAAGTCCGAAAGGATGGCGCGGTACTCCGATTCCACCTGGACATCATCGAGTGACAGTACGTCCGAAACCAGCCGGTTAGACCGAGAATTGCTCGAATTCGTCGACTGCCACCCGAGGTGGAAAGGTCTGATCACAACCTGCGAAGGCGCCGCCCGCAATTTGAGCGGGTGGACGGTAAGGAGACTATCCGATTCTCTGCGTATGACGCCTTGCAGCATCTTCCCTCCACTCGGGCCCAGCGCGAAGCAGCAAGTCGGTATAGCTATAATATGCCAGTTGGAAGGCAAGAAGCGACTCTGCCCCCACATTCAGGTTGGCGCCCTGGGGGGTCACTCCGTCGAGGCACGACCCCATCTGCACGTCGACCAGTGTCACGCCGCGGTCGTTTTCGCCCAGGAACCAGCGATAAGCGCTGCGCGCGTAGCCAATCCAGGCGGAATTCGCGGGGTCGGCGCGGTGAGCGCTGGCGCAGGCATCGATCGCCGCCCAGGCCTCCAGCGGCTGCTGGTCGAACGGGAGCACCTCTCCCGGCCGCCCAAAGCTCTCCGAACCCACCGGACGGAACAGGCCCTTGCTCGTCGTCTGCTGCTCCAGCACCCACTGCAGCGTTTCCAGACCCGCAGCGATCCACGCCTTGTTACCGGTGATGCGGCCGCATTCGATCAGCGTTTGAGGCAGGCGCGGGTTGTCGTATCCGATCACGGACTCGAACCAAGTCCAGTCGGGACGCCGTGCCTCACCGAGCAGGCGTTCGAGGAAGCTTCCGCTTGCCTGCGCGATTTCGAGAGCGAGTTTGTGATCGGGGACACGATCGAGCACGCCGACGGCGGCAAGGCCGGTGAAGCCGACCGCGCGCGGCGATCGCAACGTCAGAGCCATCGGGGCAAAGCGATCGAAGCTCGCCAGCGCCCAGGTCCTCAGCGCCGGAAGCCGCGTGTTTGCGACTGCATCGCCGAGCGCCCAGATCCCGCGGCCATTGCTGTCCTCGGATCCGCAATCCTCGCACCATGTGCGATCGAAATTCATGAAATTGCGGAACTGGCCCAGCTCATCGTTCCACGAATGCTGGACGAACGAAGCGAACGTGGAGGCGCGGCGGTACTCTTCGCCCACATTGCCCCAGTTGACGCGGTGCACCAGCATCAGCGCGCGAGCGTTATCGTCGAGGCAGTAACCGTGATTGCGATCGGGGACCGCGAACTTGCCGTGCTGGAGAATGCCGGTGCCATCGCAGATCGCGTCGAACGCGGCGAGCCCAGGGACGGCGAGCTCGGCCGAGCCATGCGCACGTTGGTCGTTCGCGATTGCGGCATCGAGCAGCCCGCGTGAATTCTCGGCAAAGCACTTCCAGATCGTCGCGCGGCCGCGGCGGTATGTGCGCAGCTGCAACGCCGCCAGCTGCTCGGGATCGTCGAGCAGGCGATTGACCTCCCGCGCGATGGCCTGCGGATCGCCGACATCGACAAGCACGCCGCCGGTCTCGGCAAGCAACTCGCGCGCATGAACATAAGGCGTCGAGACGACCGCACGGCCCAGCGCCACGGCATAGCTCAGCGTGCCCGAAGTGCTCTGCTGGAGGTTGGGATAGGGCGTCAGATAGATGTCGCAGTCCTGGATCAAGTCGATCAGCTCGTCGGTCTCGAGGAAGCGATTGACCCACTCGATGTGACCCGCGACACCGTTGGCCTCGGCAAGGTCTTCGAGCTTGCGGCGATAGCTTTCGCCGTTGCGGCGCAGCTCGTTAGGGTGCTCCACACCCACGATGCGGTAGATGGTGCGGGGGTGACGCGCAACGATCCCCGGGAGAGCTTCGATCGCAGTCTCCAATCCCTTGCCAGGGCCA
>CAJCHR010000501.1 GCA_903970225.1 Actinobacteria bacterium 21-64-8
CGCGGACAACAAAGTGGACCGCCGCACGATCACCACGGGCGGCCTGACGGCGGACGGTCTTGCGGTGCAGTCGGGACTTTCGGGCAACGAGCGCGTGGTTCTGCGCGCGGGTGCGTTCCTGGCCGATGGCGAGACGGTGAAGCCGAAGCTGGTGGCGCAGTAACGCGCGGCATCGATGAATTTCCGCAACCTTTCCGCCTGGTCGATCCGCAACCCGATCGTACCGATCGTGCTGTTCGTGGCGCTGGTGCTGGTCGGCGTCGTCAGCTTCATGCGGATGGACGTGAACCAGCAGCCGGACATCGAGTTTCCGGTGGTCGTCGTCTCGATCAGCCAGCCGGGCGCCGCGCCGACCGAGATCGAGACGCAGATCACCCAGCGGATCGAGGCCGCGGTGCGATCGATCAGCGGCGTCGCCAACATCAGCTCGACCGCGTCCGAAGGCGTCAGCAACACCTCGGTCGAATTCAACATCGGCGAGGACATCAACGGCGCCGTCAGCGAGGTGAAGAACGCGGTCGACCAGATCCGCGGCGAGCTGCCTGACGGAATCCTCGAACCGCAAGTGATCAAGCAGGCGACCTCGACCGAGCCGATCGCCTATTTTGCGGTGCGAACCGAGGACCAGACGCTCGAACAGCTATCCTGGTTCGTCGACGATACCGTTGCGCGCCGGCTTCTTGCGATCGACGGCATGGCTTCGGTCGCGCGGATCGGCGGAGTCAGCCGCGAGATCGTGGTGACGGTCATCCCTGCGCGAATGCAGGCGCTGGGCGTGACCGCGTCCGAGGTGAACCTCACGCTGCGCGCGCTGAACACCAACGCCGCGGGCGGGCGGTTCGACATCGGCGGATCGAAGCAGTCGGTCCGCGTGCTCGGCAACGCCAAGAACGCTTACGCGCTGTCGCAAACCGAGATCGCGGTCGGCGGCGGCCGCTCGATCAAGCTCGCCGACATCGCCGAGGTCACCGATTCCTATGCCGAGCTGACTGAGCTGGCGAAATACAACGATAAGCCGGTGGTCGCCTTCTCGATCGCGCGCGCGCGCGGCGCGTCCGACGTCACCGTGTACGACAATGCGGTCAAGGAAATGGCCGCGATCACCAAGGACTATCCGGGCACCCATTTCAGTCCGGTGTTCACCTCGGTGCGGTACACCAAGGAGCAATACGAAAGCTCGATGGCCTCGATGGTCGAAGGCGCGATCCTCGCCGTCGTCGTGGTCTTCTTCTTCCTGCGTGACTGGCGTGCGACTCTGATCGCCGCGATCGCGATCCCGCTCTCCGCGATCCCCACATTCTGGGTGATCGACCTGATGGGCTTTTCGCTCAATCAGCTATCGTTGCTGGCGCTGGGCCTCGTCGCGGGGGTGCTGGTCGACGATGCGATCGTGGAGATCGAGAACATCGTGCGGCACGTCCGCATGGGCAAGACCGCGTACCAGGCCTCGATCGATGCGGCCGACGAGATAGGGCTGGCGGTGGTGGCGACCACGTTCTCGATCGTCGCGGTGTTCCTGCCCGTGGGCCTGATGCCCGGCGTTTCGGGGCAGTTCTTCAAGAACTTCGGGCTGACCGTCGTGGTCGCGGTGCTGATCAGCCTTGCGGTCGCGCGAATGGTCACACCGATGGTCGCGGCTTACTTTCTCGAGGCCAAGGGTACGGCCGAGCACGCCGGTGGCCGCGCGATGGAGCTTTACCTCAAGGTGCTTCACTGGTCGCTCGATACGGTGAGCGCCGCGCGCTACCGTGAGGCGCATGCGCGCGAAAATGGCCGCATCGGGATGTTGCGCCGTTTTCTCGCCCGGATGCGCGATCACCGTATCTGGATGATGTTCGTCGGACTGGGTGCGCTCGTACTGACGGTGATCCTGTTCGCCACCCGCCCCACAGAGTTCTTCCCCGATGCGGATAACAATTTCAGCCAGGTGACGATCTCGCAGGTTCCAGGCACGACCCTGGCGCAGACCGACGCGCTCGCAAACCGCGTGACCGCGATCATCCGCCAGCAACCGGAAACCGACTATTACTTCGAGGATGTCGAAGAGGGCAAAGCCAACCTGCTGATCACGCTGAAGGACGGCCGCAAGCGCACGAGCCAGCAGTACGAGGCGGCGCTGACCAAGGTGTTTCAGGCGATCCCTGACGCGCGCGTGTCGTTCCAGTCGCAGCAGGGCGGCAGCGGCACTGGCCGGGCGATCTCGGTCATGCTTGCCGGCTCCAATTCGGAACAGCTCGAGGCGACCGCGGCCAAGCTGGTCGAGCAGATGAAGGGCCTGAAGCTCGTCGTCGCGCCGCGCGTCAGCGGCGATCTACGGCGGCCCGAGATCATCATCAAGCCGCGGCTCGATCTCGCCGCACAGCTCGGCGTCTCGACCGCGGGGCTCAGCACCGCGATCCGCATCGCCACGATCGGCGACATCGATCAGAACGCGGCGAAGTTCTCGCTCTCCAGCCGGCAGGTGCCGATCCGCGTGCGCTTCCCGGAAGCGGCGCGCCACGATGCCTCGAACATCGCCAACCTGCCCGTGCCTACCAATGACGGAGGCTCGGTCCCGTTGTCGCGCGTGGCCGAGATCAGCTTCGGGTCGGGCCCGACGACGATCCAGCGCTATAACCAGGAGCGCCGCGTGTTCGTCGGCGCCGATCTGTCCCCGGGCGTGGTCAAGAGCGACGCGACCGACGCGATCAACAAGCTTCCGATCATGAAGAACCTGCCCGCGGGAATCAGCAACAAGGCGTTCGGTTCGGACAAATGGCAGCAGGACATGCTGGACAACCTCGCGGTGGCGCTGCCTGCCGGCATCCTGCTGGTGTTCGCGGTGCTGGTGCTGCTCTATCACCGGGTGATCTCGCCGCTGGTCAACATGGGCTCGCTGTTCCTCGCGCCGCTGGGCGGACTGATCGCGCTGGTGATCGCGGACCAGCCGCTGTCTTTGCCGGTGTTCATCGGCCTGCTGATGCTGTTCGGGATCGTTGCCAAGAATTCGATCCTGCTGATCGACTTCGCGATCGAGGAAATGGCATCGGGCACCCCCAAGTTCGAGGCGATCGTCGAGGCCGGGCACAAGCGGGCGCAACCGATCGTGATGACGACGGTGGCGATGGTCGCAGGCATGATCCCCACCGCGCTCGCGCTGTCGGGCGACGGCGCATGGCGCGGGCCGATGGGCACGGTGGTTATCGGCGGCCTGACCCTGTCGACCGTGCTGACGCTGCTGATCGTGCCTGCCGCGTTCAGCCTTGCGGATGGCTTCGAGCGCCGCCTCGGACCGAAGCTGCGCCGCCTGCTGCTGACGTATGAACCCGAGCACGGCGTCGCCGAGCGCGCCAATCAAGAGGGCGTGGTCCCTGCCGAGTAAGCCGCCGGTTGTCGCTGCCGGACCGCGCGCGGATCGCGCCCGGCAGATGCGCCGCATCGCGACCGGACTGCTCGCCGCGATGGCGGCGGCGTTCGTGCTGCTCCGGCATTTTTCCGGCACCAATCCGGCGTGGGGCTTCGCCATCGCCTTCACCGAGGCGGCGATGGTCGGCGGGCTGGCCGACTGGTTCGCGGTGACCGCGCTGTTCCGCCACCCGCTGGGCGTGCCAATCCCGCACACCGCGATCATCCCCGAGAACAAGGATCGCATCGCCGATACGATGGCCGCGTTCCTGCGCGACAATTTCCTCACCCCTGCGGTGGTCGCGCGGCGGATGACGAGCTTCAACCTGGCCGGCGCGGCGGGAACGATGCTCGCTGAGCCGAGAGGGGGCACGCGTTCGCGATTCGGCGAGGGCGCGGCGAACCTGCTCGCCGACGTGCTCGAATCGCTCGATCCCGAGCGTCTGGGCGCGCAGGTCAAGGCCGGCCTGTCGCAGCAATTGTCGCGGCTCGAAGTCGCGCCGCTGCTTGGGCAGATGCTGTCGGCCACCATTGCCGATGGCCGCCACCGTCCGCTGATCGAAAGCCTGATCCGCTGGGCGGGCTTCACCATCGAGGACAACGAGGACCTCGTGCGCGACATGATCCGAGCGCGCGCCAACGGCCTGCTGCGCTGGACCGGGCTCGACGGACGGATCGCCGATTCGGTGCTCGACGGCGCGTACAAGCTGCTCGCGCAGGTGCTGGTCGATCCCGAGCATCCGCTGCGCCGCAAGGTCGAGGAGGGGCTGCAGAAGATCGCCAACGATCTGGTCCACGATCCCGCGCTGCGCGCGAAAGTGGAGAACGCCAAGAACGACCTGCTCGCCAATCCCGCGCTCGGCGCGTGGTGGCAGGGTGTGTGGGAACGGATCCGTCACACGCTGATCGAGGCCGCGCGCAATCCTGACGGGATCTCCGGTAGCGGGCTCGCGGGCCAGCTCGGCGGCGCTCTGGCCGACATGGGCGCCGCGCTGCGCGACGATCCGCGGCTGCAGGCGCAGATCAACCGCTTCGCGCGCCGCACCGTCGTCGGCGTGACCGCGCGTTATGGCGACCAGATCGTCCGGCTGGTGTCGGAAACGGTCAAGCGCTGGGACGCGCGCACCGTCACCGACCGGATCGAGAGCGCGGTCGGCCGCGACCTCCAGTTCATCCGCATCAACGGCACGCTGGTGGGCGGGTTGATGGGTGTGCTGATCCACGCGGTGGACGTGCTGCTGTGAGCGGCCCCGTGCTGGTCACCGAGCGGCTCGAGCTGTGGCGCCCGCAGCCCGGTGACCTCGCCGGCCTGATGGCGATGGTGGAGCCTGAGGACGTGCGCCGGTACCTTGGCCGTACCGCGCCCGATGCAGCGGGGCAGTTCGCCAGGTTGCTGCGCAACGCCGGAAGCTGGAGCCTGTACGGTTACGGAAACTTCGCCGTGCGGTTCGCGGGCGACGACACCATTATCGCCAGCTGCGGCGTGTTCCATAGCGTGCGCGGCTTCGGCCAGGGACTTGACGATGTGCCGGAGGCCGGCTGGATCGTTGGCCAGGACCACTGGCGCAAAGGCATCGCCGGGGAGGCCATGTGCGCAGTGCTCGCATGGTTCGACGCAACGCACGGTCCCCGCCGCATCGCCTGCATGATCGAGGACGCCAACGCGGCCTCGCACAAGCTCGCGAAGACGCTCGGCTTCGATGCTTATGGCCGCCAGACGCTCGCCGAAGATGGCGCCGAGGTCGTGCTCTACGAACGGCTGTAGGCGTTACTCCGCCGGTCGGGCGTAAGGCCCAGCTTCGCCCACGAGACGTCTTCTCCGGCCCGTGCGCCTTCGATGAAGCCCGAGCGTGCCAGGTAGCCCGGATCGATCAGCCCGGTGCTCGACCAGTCGCGCACGCACAGCCGCTCCTTGACCAGCCACGACCCGCCATCGCGCGTGAGCGTGTCGACATAGCGTCCGCCCAGCTGCGTCATCTGTTCGCCCTCGGGTGTATCGGCGATCATCGTGGCGACGAAGTACGTCTCCGCCGCCGCGCGGCTGCCTTCAACGCGAATCAGCGACTGGCCGAGCTGGTGGCTCATCACCCGCGTCGTCTCGCGCGCCTGCTTGAGGATCAGGTGCGCGAAGGCCTTGCCGTCGCACTTGTTGGCGCCGTGATCGTCCCAGCTTCGTGCGCTGTACACGCTCGCCATCTCCGCCTCGTCCGTACGGTCGCAGCCGTGGCAGTACACGGCCAGGAGCTGGCGTATCTGATGGTGGTCCCAGAGTTCCTGCAAGCGCTCTGTGTCGGTCATCGCCGTCTCTCCCACGGGCTTTCACACTAGGCTATGCCGCACTCGCCCGAGCGCCAACAAAAACCGAACGTGATGCCTCTTAGTAGCCCAGCCACCGAATCTGGTTGGTGTAGGTCGAAACCGCCGGATTGCCGTAGCGATCGATGCCCGGCGTAAACCGCGCCCGCGCCATGACCAGTTTGCAACTGAGCGCTTCGAGATCGGCATCGTTCAGATCGTTGCGCGCGTGACAGGCCGTAGGAACGCCCGCAGGATCGATCACCAGCATGAAGTACACCTTGATCGATCCGTACTTTCGGTAAGCGACCGGAAAATCGCCATCGGTAACCCAACTCCCAGGACTGCTGATCGGAGTGGAAGAATGGCGCAACATGCGCAGGGCAACCGGGTCCAGGCCCCAGCCTCGAAGGATTCCCTCATAGCAGCCTCGCAACCGTTCCAATGGCTCATCGAGTGGACCGATCGCAAGCGTCAGGGTGTGCCCGTCACCCATGATCGCGAGCGTCTGAGTGGTCGCCTTTTCGGCCGCCTCGCTGCGGCCGAAGTCGGTCATGACCACGCCGCCATTACCTTCGATGAGAAATCTGCTTACGGAGCCGGCTTTGCTGAGAACATCGGTCGGCTGGGTCGCCAATGCGGTCTTACCAAAGCGCACCAGCGGACCGATCGCTTTGCCGCCGATCCGCAAACCGTAAAAGTTCTGCGCGAGGTCCGTGATAAATTGAAGCGTGATCGGCTCCTTCGCCGATCCGAAAGTACGCCTTGCGAGGCAGGCCTGCCGGTCCGTGAAGTAAATCCAGCCGGATTGCGCGAGCAGGGGTGCCTCCTGCTTTTTGGCTGCGACCGGCGGCACCAGAAACACGAGCGCCATAAGTGCGTAGATTAGGCGCCGGATCGACGACCTTGCCCATTTCTCCATCGAACACCGGCCCCCAAATTCGCGAGGCCTGAAGGCTAGTATGAACCGCTGGAACAAAAAAGCCCGGCCGCATCCGACCGGGCTTTTTTATACTCAGAGAACGATCGCTCAGAGCTTGCTGACCAGCTCCGGCACCAGCGTGAACAGATCGCCGACGAGGCCGATGTCCGCGACCTGGAAGATCGGGGCGTCCTCGTCCTTGTTGATCGCGATGATCGTCTTGGAATCCTTCATGCCGGCGAGGTGCTGGATCGCGCCGGAGATGCCGACCGCGACGTAGATCTCAGGCGCGACGATCTTGCCGGTCTGGCCGACCTGGTAGTCGTTGGGCACGTAGCCCGCGTCGACCGCGGCACGCGAGGCGCCCACGGCCGCACCGAGCTTGTCGGCGAGCGGGAAGATCGTGGCCTTGAACGTGTCGCCGTCCTTGAGCGCGCGGCCGCCCGAGACGATGATCTTGGCGCTGGTCAGTTCGGGCCGCTCGCTCTTGGCGACTTCGGCGCCGACGAAGCTCGACAGGCCCGAGTCGCCAGATCCCGAAACAGCCTCGATCGGGGCGGAGCCGCCGGTCGGCTCGGCCTTGGCAAAGGCGGTGCCGCGTACGGTAATCACCAGCTTCGCATCAGTCGATGCCACCGTGGCGATCGCGTTGCCGGCGTACGTCGGACGGGTGAAGGTCTTGGGCCCTTCGACCGAGAGGATGTCGGAAACCTGCGCGACGTCGAGCAGCGCGGCGACGCGCGGCGCGATGTTCTTGCCGTTGCTGGTCGCGGGCGCGAGAAACGCGTCGTAGTCGGCCAGCAGCGAAACGATCAGCGGCGCGACGTTTTCGGCCAGCGCGTTTGCGTAAGCCGGATCGTCGGCGAGCAGCACTTTGCTGACACCGGCGATCTGCGCGGCACCGGCGGCGGCGGCGTCAGCGCCCGAGCCGGCGACCAGCGCGGTGACTTCGCCGAGCTCGGCGGCGGCGGTGACCACCGCCAGCGTGGCGTCCTTGACCGAGACGTTGTCGTGCTCGACCCAGATGAGTGTCTTGGCCATTAGGCTACTCCCAGTTCCTTGAGCTTGACGACCAGAGCATCGACATCGGCGACCTTGATCCCGGCGCTGCGCACCGGCGGTTCGACGACCTTGAGCGTCTTCAGGCGCGGCGCGGTGTCGACGCCGTAATCGGCGGGCGTCTTGTTCGCGAGCGGCTTCGACTTCGCCTTCATGATGTTGGGCAGCGAG
>CAJCHR010000502.1 GCA_903970225.1 Actinobacteria bacterium 21-64-8
GCGAGCACGATGCTGACTTCGGGCTGGCGGAAGTATCCGCCGGCCTTCAACCGCTTTTCGACGTCCGCCTTGAGCTGCAGCAGCGATTGCCCGGACGCGGGTATCGTCCCGATCAGCGGCAGGGTGATCGAGCCATCCTCCTGCACCTGGGCCTGCGCGGCATAGTCCTGCCGCCCCACGACCGCGACGTTGATCGTATCGTGCGGACCCAGGATATACCCCTGGTACCCCGGATCCGCCGGGAGAGCGGGAGCGGGAGCCGCCGTCTGCGTCGCACCGCCCGGCGATGTCGCTCCCGGCTGCTGCGCCATGGCCGACACACCGGGAACCATCAGCAGCAGGGCCAAGAGACCAGCCGTCAATCTACGCATTGGAGTCCTCCGCATTCCATCCGGCACCGATCAGATCCGCACACTGGCGCCCGCCGATAGCCTCATTCCCGAATAGTTGTAGATCCGGTCGTTCGCAGACCGGTCATGATACGTCGCAGAGACGGTCAGCGATATCCTGGGTGACAGCGCATAGACCGCGTCGCCGCCGAACTGTCTATCCGCGTCGGACGTCAGCGCATGGCCCGAAGGTGCGATGACGCCCTGATAAGCCTGGTGCTGGCGGCTGACGATCAGCGATGCTCTGAGCCGGGGGCTTATCGCGGCGGTGGCGGTCAGCGAATAGTCGGTCTCCACGATGTAATCGGCGTTATAGCCCAGCGAGGTCTGCACCGATCGCGAGGCTTGCCCGCTGAACACGAATCGGCCGCCGGGCACGAACTGGATCGACGCCGTTCCGCTCAGCCCGTGAAACCCCTTCGACGTGACCGTGCGGTCCACGATCGTGTAATTGAGCTGGAGCGCCGCCTGCAGGATCCGCGCGGTGTTCCTCTGGAAAGAGCCACCGATGCTTTTGACGTGAACCTCGTGCGCACCGAAGATGCCGCTGAGCGGGCGGCTGGTGTAGAGGTTCTGGCTGATGCTGCCGATGATCCCGAGGGTGCCGATCGAGGGCGCGGTGTACGTCACACCCGTGCCGTAGACCACCGTGTCATGATCGTTGAGCCGGCGGATGAACTGCGAGTTGCGGGCCACCGAATAGTTCACTGACACATAAGGTCTAAATCCCGACGCCGTCGCGCAGGACAACGTACCCGCGACGGTCGCCGTGGTCTCGAGGTTCTTGTTGAAATCGAGAACGTCGGTGTTGGAGAAATCGGTGCGTCCGCGCCGATAGGTGCCGTCGACATCGACGGTGCAGGGATGAAGGTCCCTGCGATACCCGGCGGTCAGATTGATGTCCTCCGACGTCAGATAGGTATCGCGCGCATAGACGTTGTACGTCACCGCTCCGGTGAGCGAGAAGACGTTGCGCCCGGTCGGAACCACGACATTGACGAAGGCGCCGAGCGGAAAGTAGAAATCGGCTTTGGTTGCGCCCGGCAGAAGCGGGCGAAGATCGTTGATCCGCGCAACGTTGGAATCATAGCTGACCGCCGCGCTCGCCCGCAAACCGATCTGGCGCGGCGGAGTGGCCGTGATCACCGGAACCGCAAGCGTCTGCGAGATACCCGCCGTCGAGGAACCCGGCCCGCTGGTCGGGCTGATCACGCTTCCTGGCGTGTCGCCGGCATATCCGCCGGGGGTGGTTTGCCCGCCGGAAAAGACCGCTCCTCCGGAGAGGACCTGACTGCCCGACGGCACCTGACCGATGGAATTGGACGGGGCGGACGAGGACGCCTGCCCTGCCGGGACCGACCCGACCGGGACCGCCCCCCCCGGCGCCGCCTGACCATAAGCGAGATCGGGCGACACAAGCAGCGCTGCGGAGCCCAGGAAAAACGTCCCTACACGTACCGCCACCGACGGTAGTGCGTGCAAATTCGGCATGGTCCCCTCCGAGAAGCGCAGGGCTATCGCAACAAAACCCCCCGATCAAGCCGCATGACGTTCATTTTGCGATGCAATATGGACGTTGCAGCGCCGCAACAATGCTCACCCGCGATTCACGACGTACGCTGAAACCACTTGGAAGAAGTGCCAAAGCGACGGCCGGATTGCGGAATGTTGCCACGCAGCAGACATGACAGATTGCACCATTTCGGCGCGAACCCCCGAAGCGGACGAGTCGCCGCTTGCGGGATTGTCGTTCGTTGCGGTACCATTCGCCGCGGTGGATGCCACGAATTCGAAGGCTGACGGATGAGCATTGCGCAATTTATTCGGATCCTCTGGGCGCGGCGGTGGATCATTCTGGTCTCGACGCTGGCCTGCTTCGCGGCGGGTATTCTGGTCGTGCTGTTCGTCCCGCGGACGTATGAGGCGACCGCGCGGGTCATGCTCGATCTGTCGAAGCCCGATCCGCTCGACGCGGGCGGCGTCTCTTCGGCGTTCGCCCGGTCTTATGTCCCGTCCGAAGCCGAATTCATCATGTCCTACCGCGTCGGCGCCAAAGTCGCCGAGAACCTGGGCATGACGCGCGATCCGGCGCTGCGCGCGCAGTACGACGATTTCGCCGCCTCGCAGGCCGACAAGACCCAGGTGCCGAGCATGGCGGTATGGCTGGGCAGCACGATCGCCGGCAACGTCACCGCATCGCAGTACCTGGCCACCAACGTCATCGAGATCGCGTACAAGGGATCGAGCCCCGACGATGCCGCGACGATGGCCAACGCGGTCCGTCAGGCCTATCTCGACGAGACCCAGTCCGAGCGGCGTGACGAAGCGACTCAGGCCGTCGCCTGGCTCGATCGCCAGATGGCCGAACTGGGCAAGCAGCGCGAAGTCTCGCAGCAGCATCTGGTCGATTACCAGAAAGCCAACGGCGTGTTCCTGCTCAACGGCGGAACCGATGCGGCGTCGAGCCAGCTGGCGGCTCTGGCGATGTCGGCCCCGCTCGCGGCGACCACGACGCAATATGGCGGCGGCAATCCCAATGCAGCGCAGATCGCGGCGCTCGACGCCAAGATCGCGACCGAATCGAAGGATCTTGGTCCCAATCACCCGGTCATCCAGGACCTTCGCGCGCAGCGCGCGGCGCTGGCCAGCGCGCCGCTGCCGCAAGGTCCAAGGACGATCGGCGGTCCCTCGCATTCGACGCTGGTCGATGCCCAGGGCGCGAAGGTGCTCGCGCAGCAGGACAAGGTCAGCGAGGCCAAGCGCCTGCAGGCCGATGTCGACGCGCTCACCGCGCAGTACCAGACGATGGCGAGCCGCGAGGCGGCGCTGCGTCAGCAGATGAACAGCGATTCGTTTTCGATCATCATGCTCGACGCCGCGACCCCGCCCAAGCATCCGGTCGCGCCGCAGCCGCTGCTGATCCTGATCGGCTCGTTCGGGTTCGGACTGCTCGCCGGTATCCTCACCGCGCTGATCGTCGAATTCCTGCGCCGCCGCGTGCGCGGGGTCGAGGATCTGCTCGGCTCGACCAACGTTCCGGTGATCGGCGTAATCGATGCGCCGCCCGTGGCTCTCGTCTGACGGCACCAACGTAAGGTTATCTCTGACGTTTGAAAGCAATGGAAACCGGCCAAGAACAGGAACGCACGGTAAACAGGGGCAGATCGACCGGGTACCTGAGTGGATTGTTGATCGGGTGCGATCGGTTCAAAGGTTGGGTGGGATAAATCGATGTCATCCGACACGACACCGAAGAAGAAACGCATTCTCGCGGTCGCCTCCGGGGGCGGCCATTGGGAACAGTTGCAATTGCTGCGTGACGCATTCGACGGCTGCGACGTCACCTACCTGACCACCATAAAGGGGCTGGGTGAACGCGCGGGGCTCACCAACGTCAGCGTCGTGCCCGATTGCAACCGCAATCGGCCGGTCCATGCCGCGTGGGCGGTGGTGCGCATCACGCTCGAGATCGTTCGGCTGCGACCCGATGTCGTCATTTCCACCGGCGCCTTGCCGGGCCTCATCGCGATCGCGATCGGCCGGATGCTGGGCGCGCGCACGGTGTGGATCGACAGTATCGCCAACGCCGAGGTGTTCTCGATGTCTGGCGCGCGAGCGCACAAGCATGCCGACCTGTGGCTCTCGCAGTGGCAGTCGGTCGCCAGCGCCAACGGGGCCGAATACGCGGGATCGGTGCTGTGATCTTCGCCGCGGTCGGCACCCAGTTGGCCTTCCCGCGGCTACTCTGCGCGCTGGACCGGATCGCCGGCGCGCACGGCCTCGATATCGTCGCGCAAACCTGTGAGCCCGACGCGTGCTACCCGCACCTCAAGGCGCAAGCGCATCTCGATCCATCGGCTTTCGAAGCCAATGCGTGCGCCGCGGACCGGATCGTCAGCCACGCCGGCATCGGCACGATCCTGACTGCGAGCCGTGCGACCAAGCCGCTGATCCTGTTCCCACGCCGCGCGTCGATGGGCGAGCACCGCAACGAGCATCAACTGGCGACGGTCAACGCGATCGCAAGCCGCAGCGGTATCTACATCGCGCTCAACGAAGCGGAGCTCGAAACGCTCCTGCTCCGCCCCGACCTCGCACCGCTACGCCGCGAAGACAGCACCTCGCGCGTCGCGCTGATCGGGCGGTTGAGGGACTTCATCGCGGCGTGATAGGCCGTTAAACATACCTGGCTCTGGTCAGCGCGGCGCTGATGTCGACGATGGTAGCGACACCCACCGCAGCATGGGCGCTCTCAGCGCGCCATCGAGCAATCGCACCCGATTGGCGATCGCATCACGGACCTCTGGCTCTGCGATTGCAGTCTCGATAACCAATCGGTCATTCGGGACCGGGAACATGGCGGGCTGGAACTGCAGGAACAGGTCGCTGGCGGGCGTTGCCGAGGGCAACTGCTCCGCAAGTTCGCTACCAAGCCCGCGCGCATCGCCCATGCACTGGAATCCGTAAATCCGCGCTTCGGACCGGGTCGACATCTGCGGACCCTGCTGCGGCATCGCGGCAATCTTCGAAAGCGCCGCGCGTGCGTCGTCGTGATGACCGAGCCGATCGAGCGCACACGCCCTGATCCACTGGAATTGCGCCCAGGCATTTGATTGCGGTTCGATCCTGCGGAGCAGTCCGTGCGATCGGCTATTGAACAGTGTCTCGTTCGCATCGATCAGATCGAGCGCGCGTTGCGGTTGCCCGTATTGTGCCAGCATCAACGCCAGATTCACGTTGACGTTGATCGCTATTGTCGGGCTGGTGCCTGGTGCAGTAGCCGCCTGCTCCAGCGTTGCGATGGCCTCATTGATCCGATTGGTATCAGCGAGCATGAATGCCAGGGTTTCGGCATAAAGGCTTCGCGCAAACGCGGCGTTGTCGCGATAGAACGGCTTGGCAATCTGCTGCCGGGCCAGCCCAATGGCCTCCTGATCACGTCCCGCGTCGAACAACGCCTCCAGATAGGCACGCATCGCGACCAGCTTGGAGTCTTCTCCATCAAACGGCGTGCTCACCTTGCGCAACTGCGGCGGTTTTGTGTCGGCGAGGTCATCCACTTTGGCCTTCGCGTGAGTCACCGCGCGATCGCGCAGGATATGGAGGTCATCTCCACCCCAGGCGAGCAGCGCGGGCCAAGCGAAGGCAAGCCGTTCATCAGCCAGTATCGCCAGTGCATCCTTTACCGTTTCGATCGAGCGAAAGGTAATCATGTGCCCATCGGGGCTCAGCGCTACCAACGCGGCCGCATCTCCTGATATCGCCAGTCGGCCGGTACCCGATCCTCCGGACCAGGCAATCGCAGCGCTTGGAGCTCGGCCCTCCGCAGCTAGGCGGACCGATGGTGAAACGACCAGGAGAGCGGTCAGTGGAAGCAGCGTCGTAAGATTCAGTCGTCGCATCGTGATGAAGTCCCACAACCCCAAGGTGGGTCTCGTACCATCCGCGCGGCTTTTGTCACGTCGGGCGCCTAGCGCACGAACAGGCTCGCAAGCTCGACATGAGTCGACCAGCGGAACTGGCCTACGGGGCGCAGTTCGGCGAGCCTGTAGCCGCCTTCGATCAGCATCGCCGCGTCGCGGGACCAGCTCGAAGGGTTGCAGCTGATGTAGACCACGCGCGGCACGGTGCTTTGCGCGATCCACTCGACCTGATCGCGCGCGCCGGCTCGGGGTGGGTCGAGCAGGACGGCGTCGAAGCGGTCGAGCTCCTCCTTCTGAAGCGGATTGCGGAACAAGTCGCGATGGAGCGCGTGGACCGGGCGCCCGTTGCGCGCGGCTGCCGCCTTGCACGCCAGGTGAAAATCGCGCGCCGCCTCGACCGCGAGCACTTTCGCCGGGCCAGCCAACGCGAAGGCGAACGTGCCGAGACCCGCGAACAAGTCGGCGACCGTTGCCGCGCCCGCCAGCCACTCGCGCGCGGCACCGGCCAGTGCCGCTTCGCCGTCGGCGGTCGCCTGAAGGAACGCGCCCGATGGAAACGGCACCGGCACACCGCCAAGCGTGACGGTCACCGGTTCGGGCTCCCACATCGCCTCGGGCCCATATCCCTGATCGAGCGTGAGCCGTGCCACGCCATTGCGCTGCGCAAAGCCCAGCAGCGCCTCGGTCGCCTGCAGGCCTTCGACGGTCAGGCCCTTGAGCGCCAGATCGGCGCCCTGGTCGGTCAGCGCGAGATCCACTTCGACCGACAAGCGCCCGCTCTGCGCGCCGAGCAACTTGCGCACCGGCGCAACGAGCGCGAACAGCTCGGGCGCCAGCACGTGGCACTCGAGCATATCGACGATCCTGTGCGATGCGCCTTCGTGAAACCCGATCACGATGCGCCCACCGATACGGGCGGCATGAAGGCTCGCGCGGCGGCGGGTGCGCGGCGGGGAGAGGTGCAGCGGCGCGATCCGTTCGGGGACGAGCCCCTGCCCGGTCGCGGCATTGACCACGCGGTCGGTCACGAACGTGGCCAGCGCCGCTTCGTCGAGGAACTGGAGCTGGCAGCCGCCGCAAACCCCGAAGTGCCGGCACGGCGGAACCGCGTGATGCGGTCCGGGTTGGAGGCTGCCGTCCGCGAGCAGCATGTCGCCCGGCGCAGCGCCGGCGGCATAGCGCCCGCTCGCGGTCACGCCGTCACCTTTTGCGGCGACGCGCAGGATCTCTTCGTCGAGGCTCACAGGCAGTCGGCCAGTGCGGTGGGGATCGCCGCAGCAAGGTCACTCGAGGTGAACGCAGCGCCGGCGAGCCGCGCCGCCTCCCCGTGCAACCAGACACCCTGGCACGCCGCGTCGAACGCACTGGCGCCGGTCGCGAGCCGGCTGGCGATGGTGCCCGCGAGCACGTCGCCGGTGCCCGCGGTCGATAGCCAGCTCGAGGCGGAGGAAGCGCAGGCCACCCGGCCGTCGGGCGCGGCGATCACGGTGTCCGGCCCCTTGGCGACGATCACCATCCGGCTTTCCTGCGCGAGCAGCAGCGCGCGCTCGGGCTTCGAGCCGATCTCGGGCATGCCGAATGCTTTTTCCAACGCCTTGAACTCGCCTTCGTGGGGTGTGGCGACGATTGCAGAGCGGCGCTCCGCCAGTTGCCCGCTCTCGAGCAACATCAGCGCATCGGCATCGACCACCACCGGCGTCGAGCGCGCCAGCACCTCGGCGAGGCGGGCACGCGCGGCGGCGTCACGGCCGAGGCCCGGGCCGACCAGGATCGCGGCGATGCGCACATCGTGCAGCGCCTGGTCGAGCGGGCGCAGATCGGCCACGAGATCGGCGGGCAGCGCGTTGCCTTCGGTCTCCTGCAGCAGCTTGATGTATCCCGCCCCTGCACCTTGCGCGGCAGTGGCCGCGAGCAATCCTGCGCCGGGCATCGCGCCGCCGACGACCGCGAGCAGGCCGCGGGTGTACTTGTGCGCCGCCGCGCCGGGCGCGCGCAGCAGCGGCTTCGCCAGCATTCTTGCCGCGCCTTCGTGCGGCTCGACGCCGATCGGCACCAGCTTGAGCAGGCCCATCGTCGCGGCCGCGGGCATCAGCGTGTGCGCGAACTTCCACGCGCCCAGCGCCAACGTCAGATCGTAATGCGGCAGGTCGTCGCCGAGCAGCGCGCCCGTGTCCGACTGCACGCCGCTCGGCACGTCGAGCGCGATGCGGTGGCGATGGCTCGCGGCGAGCCGTTTGAGCAGTTCGGCATGGTCGGTCTGGAGCGGCCGGGTGAGGCCGCTGCCGAACAGGCAGTCGACCAGCACGTCGCCGGTGCGCAGCG
>CAJCHR010000503.1 GCA_903970225.1 Actinobacteria bacterium 21-64-8
TGTGCATGACCTCGGCGATACCCGACATGCCGATCCCGCCGATGCCGACGAAGTGCACGGTGCCGATGTCGGTCGCGACGCCTTTCATCAATCCTCCCCTTCCAGGGGAGGGGGACCACCGAAGGTGGTGGAGGGGTTGGCGTCTGGGCACCACCCCTCCGTCAGCGCTGCGCGCTGCCACCTCCCCTTGAAGGGGAGGATGTTCGCCCGCCCGCTCACTCCGCATGCTCCAGCGCAAGCTGTTCGCTGCCGCGCAGGCGGGTGCTGCCGCCGACGCGGATCACGTCCATCAGCGGCGCGCCGCCGACGCTCTCGATCAGGTCGGCAAGGTCGGACGCCGCCTTTGGATAGCCGCACTTGCGCGAGGCCCGCGCGGCTTCGGCCAGCAGTTCGGGCGGATTGGCGAGCGCCTCGATCTGGCGCGCCAGTTCCGCCGGGGTGAACTGCGTCTGCCGGATCGAGCGCGCGCCGCCGGCTGCGACGATTTCGCGCGTGTTCGCGGCCTGGTGATCGTCGGTCGCGATCGGCAGCGGGACGAGGATCGCCGGGCGGCCCACGGTCGTGAGCTCGGCAATGGTCGAGGCACCCGCGCGGCCGACGAACAGATGCGCGGCGGCGAGGCGCGCGGCCATGTCCTCGAAATAGGTCGCAAGGTCCGCGGCGATGCCGTGCTTCGCGTAAAACGCGCGCACCGTCTCGATATCTTCGGGCCGGCACTGCTGGATCACGCGCAGCCGCGCGCGCAGCGCCTCGGGCAGCAGCGCGAGCCCCGCGGGCACGACATCGGACAGCACCCGCGCGCCCTGGCTGCCGCCGGTGACCAGCAGCCCGATCGGACCGTCCTGCGTCAGCGCGGGATAAGGCTCGTCACGCAGCGCGACCACCTCGGCCCGGACCGGATTGCCGACCAGAGTGACTTTGGCCTGCAGGGCAGCCTCGAGCTTGTCGACTTGCGCGAACGAGGTGGCGATCGCATTCACCCGCCGTGCGAACCAGCGGTTGACCCGCCCGAGCACCGCGTTCTGCTCGTGGATCACCGTCGCGATCCCCGCCGACCGCGCCGCGAGCAGTGTCGGCAGCGCCGGATAGCCGCCGAATCCGACGACCGCGCTCGGATGGAACTTCTCGAACAGCGCCAGCGCCTGCGCCCGCCCCGCGACAATGCCCCGCGCGCCCTTGAGCCAGCGGAGCGGGTTCATACCGTGAATTCGTCCTGGCGGAAGGACGTGGCTCACCAGGAAATCGGGCTTGCCGGGAATAGCCCCGCCGCGCGCGTCGGTGATCAGCACCACCTTGTGCCCGCGCCGGTCGAGCTCGCTCGCGAGCGCGAAGGCGGGGATCAGGTGTCCCCCGGTCCCGCCCGCCGCGAGCACGTAATGGCGCGTGACGCCGGTCATCGGCGCACGCTGCCCGCGCGCGGTCCCATCTGGCGCCAGTCGAACCGCTCGCGCTGCAGGAACGGATTGCGCCGCGTGATCGCGAGCAGCAGGCCGAAGCTCAGGCACATCGCGATGGTCGATGAGCCGCCGTAGCTGATCAGCGGCAGCGGCAGGCCCTTGGAGGGAAACAGCTGCAGGTTGACGAGTATGTTGATGAACGCCTGCGCGCAGATCTGCGTGGTCAGACCCGCCCCCGCGAGCACCGTGAACAAGTCCTCCTCGTCCGCCAGCCGCATCAGCACGCGCACCGCGACCGCAAGGTACAGCAGCACGATCGCGCCGCACACCAGCAGGCCGAATTCTTCGCCGATCACCGAGAAAATGTAATCAGTGTGCGCCTCGGGCAGCGACAGCTTGCGCACGCCGAGCCACAATCCGGTTCCCGTCCAGCCGCCGTCGAGCAGCGTGCGCCGCGCAAGATCCACCTGGTCGTACGCGGTGCCGCCGCCGATGAACGCATCGATCCGGTGCCGCGCGTTGGCATAGAACATGTACGTCGCCGCCAGCCCCGCAAGCCCGATCACGCCGACGAACGCAAAGCGCTTCACCGACAGTCCCGAAAGCAGCACCATCACGAACCACACGGTGCAGAACATCATCGTCGAGCCGAAATCGGGCTCGGCCATCAGCAGTGCGGCGATCAGCGCGAACGCAGCGAAGCTGATCCCGATCACCGGCAGGCCCGGGTCACGGCTCTTCCAGCTCATCACCCAGGCCATCGAGATCGAGAAGCCGGGCATCATGAACGCCGAAGGCTGGAGCGAGACTCCCAGGTTGAACCAGCGCCGCGCGCCGTTGATCTCACCGCCCAGGAACGGGACCAGAATCAGCCCGACCAGCATCGCCGCCGCCAGCAGGATCCCACTGCGCCGTGCGCGCTCCTTCGCGAACGTCGACGTCACCAGCAGCGCGACGAGGCCGATGCCGAGGAACAGCAGTTGGAGGTAGAAGAAATGCAGGTCCGCCACTTTGACCGCGCCGATCGTCGGGCGCCGCGCACTCGCGGGAGACGCTGCGAGCACCGCGGCCGCACCCACCGCCATCAGCGTTACCGCCAGCAGCAACAGCACGCGGTCAATCTCGCGCCACCAGCCGGCAAGCTCCGCCTGCCAGCGGCGGCGGCGGCGCGGCGGCGGGGTTCGCGCAGGTGCCGAGCTACGACGCGGTTCGGCCGGGAACGGCATGCCTATGTTCGGCGGATATTGCGTGGCCATCAGCCGGCTCCTCCGGGCGTCATTCCCTCGGACAAATAGGTCTCTACGATACGCGCAAATGCCTCGCCGCGCGCCTCGTAATCGCGAAACTGATCGAAGCTGGCGCAGGCGGGTGAGAGCAGCACGACATCGCCGGGCACGCTCGCCTCGATCGCCTGGCGGATCGCCTCGCTCATCATTTCGCTGCGCACGACGGGCACGTGAGGGCTCAGTATCTCGGCGAAGAGCGGCCCTGCCTCGCCGATCGTGTAAGCCGCGCGCACGTTGCAGTAGAACGGCGCGCATTCGTCGAGCGTCTCACCCTTGGGTAGGCCGCCGCAGATCCAGTGGATGCGCGGATGATCGCTGCGCGGGTAAGCCGCGAGCGCGGGGG
>CAJCHR010000504.1 GCA_903970225.1 Actinobacteria bacterium 21-64-8
TCCCCCGCCTCGACGCTGCCGAGGCGCTGGCGCGGCAGGTTGCGGGGCACGTGGGCGGGCTCAAGCTCGGGCTCGAGTTCTATCTCACGCATGGTCAGCACGGGGTGTTGGAGATGGCCAAGATCGGCCTGCCGATCTTCCTCGACCTCAAACTGCACGACATTCCCAATACCGTCGCCGCAGCAATGCAGGCGATCCACGTGCTCCAGCCGGCGATCGTCACCGTTCATGCTTCCGGCGGCCGCGCGATGATGGAAGACGCCAAGGCTGCGGCGGGCGAGAAGACCAAGGTCGTCGCTGTCACGGTGCTGACCAGCCTCGATGAGGATGATCTCAGGGACATCGGTGTGAATTCCGCGCCCGATGAGCAGGCGCTGCGGTTGGCCGAACTTGCGCATGCCGCGGGGCTCGACGGCATCGTCTGCTCGGGTCATGAAGTGGGTCCCGTGCACAAGCAATGGCGCGACGGTTTCCTGGTGGTGCCCGGCCTGCGCCCGGCTCTCGTCAGCAGCAACGGGCATGCCGCGGACCAGAAACGCATCGTCACCCCGCGCGAGGCGCGCGACGCGGGCGCCAGCGTATTGGTGGTCGGTCGTCCGATCAGCCGCGCCGAAGATCCGCTCGCGGCAGCGCGTGCGATCGAGGCGACGCTCTAAGGCCGTTTCGTTCAGCAAAGCGTAAACTGCGCGCTTCCAATCCTCGTTCATCGAAGATAGGATTTTTCTGAATGACACGCACACGTTTCGCTTTGCCCGCAGCCCTCGCGCTTGTGCTGACCACCGCCCCAGCTTTCGCCGACGGTCCGGCGCCAGCGATGGACCCCGGCCACACGCTGCTCACCGTCAATGCCGAAGGCAAGTCCACGCGCACCCCAGACGTCGCGGTGTTCAGCGCCGGGGTGACCAGCCAGGCCGAGACCGCCAGCGCCGCGCTCACCGCCAATGCGCACGACATGAGCGCGGTGATCGCCTCGCTAAAGCGCGCAGGGATCGCCGATCGCGATATCCAGACCAGCAACCTCAACCTCGATCCGATCTATTCGGAACCGCGCCGCCTGCCCGACGGGTCGACCGAGCAGGGTCCGCAGAAGATCGTCGCCTATCGCGTGAACAACACGGTCACCGTCAGGCAGCGCAAACTCGACCAGTATGGCCGGGTGATCGACACGCTGGTTTCGTCGGGCGCGAATCAGGTCAACGGGCCGAGCTTCAGCGTGGATTCGCCTGGCGCCGCGCAGGATGAAGCGCGTACCGACGCGGTCGCCAAGGCCCGGGCGCGCGCCGACCTTTACGCACATGCGGCAGGCCTGCACGTCGTGCGCATCCTGTCGATCGCCGAGAGCGGCGGCTACAACGGCCCGCAGCCGGTGATGTACATGCGCAAGGCGATGGTCGCCGACGCGTCGCCCGTCTCGGCAGGCGAGGTCGAAATCGGCGCCAATGTCGTCGTGCAGTTCGAACTGGCGCAGTAGGGACGCGTCGCTCCTCGCGGCTACTTCAGCATCATGTCGTTCGAGTTGATGAAGTAGCCGGCAAGGGCGAGCCGGTCGCCCACCGCGTGGAACGTCAGAGTCTCAGTGCCAGCGCCATGCGCGAACGTGGTGTTCATCGTCACCGTCACGATCGTGCCGCTGGTCCCATAATTGACGTTCCAGCCCGCACGCTCGCTCTTGAGCACGTTGCCAAGCTTCTTGTGCACCGCGCCGAGCAATTGCTCGAACTGCGCCTGGTTCGCGTTCTGGTGCAGGAGATCGTCTGCGCTGGTCCAGATCGCTGGATACGCCTCCGCATCAAGCTGATGGTGGAAGGCATCGACGGCAGGGCCGGCGTCCTTGATCTTCTCGGGCGCGGAGCAAGCGGCGACGAACGCCATCACCGCAAGGATTGCCGCTTTCCCGATGTTCACAGCCTGTCGCCCTCGCTCGCTTTGTGCCAGGGCGATCCTAACTGGAGGCGCGCGCGAACACCATCATGAGTACGCCCGAGATCAAGATCTGCGGCCTGAGCACCGCCAACACGCTGGAAGCCGCGATAAAGGCACGCGCGGATTACGCGGGGTTCGTGTTCTATCCCCCATCACCGCGCTATCTGACACCGCGCGATGCGGCGCCGCTGGCCGAGCGTGCCCAAGACCGGATCGGCCGGGTCGGACTGTTCGTCGATGCCAGCGATGCGGCTATTGCCGAGGCGATCACCGCGGCCCGGCTCGATGCACTGCAACTTCATGGCGAGGAGACGCCCGAGCGCGCCGGACAGTTGCGCGCGCAGTTCGGCGTGTCGGTATGGAAGGCGATCCCGGTCGCGGGTCCGTCCGATATCGAGCGCGCACGCGCTTATGAGCACGCGGTCGACTTGCTACTTTTCGACGCCAAGACCCCCAAGGGCACGCTTCCTGGCGGAATGGGCGTGGTGTTCGACTGGAGCCTGATCGCCGGCTGGAAGAGCCGCGTGCGCTGGGGCCTGGCTGGCGGCCTCGATCCGAAGAACGTGGCGGAGGCCGTGCGGATTACCGGCGCGCCGCTGGTCGATGCGTCTTCGGGGCTGGAGACCGCGCCGGGGGTGAAGGATGTGGACCTGATCGCAGCGTTCTGCAGGGCTGCTCGAGAAGGTTAGAGGCCCGCGCCGAACCCCTCCCGCGAACGGGAGGGGTGGGTGGTACGAGCGGTCAGAAGTGCACGCCGACGCCGGTCAGCACCGCGTTGCTATCGCGCGAATCGTCCTCGTTGAAGTAATGCTTGTACTCGACCTTGCCATAGATCGGCCCCGCGAAGCTGTGTTCGAGGCCGGCCCCGACATCGGTTCCGTTCGGACCTTGACCATAGTTGTAGCCGGCGGTGGCATAGAGCTTGTCGGCCGGCGTGATGTGCAGTCCGATCCGGCCAGACGTCGCCCAGCGCGCGTCGCGGTGCGAGCCGATCGTCTTGTCGATCGACTCCTCGACACCGACGAATGCGCCGCCGGGTAGCGACCAGTCATAGCCGGCCGCGCCGCCGATCACGCCCTTGGCCTCTCCGCCATCGGACCAGCCGGCTCCGCCTTGCACTTCGACCCGGGCTCCGTCGGCGAACGCGGGGGTCGATGCGAGCATCGCCGCGGCCAGCGAGAAAAGAACCAGTTTCATCGATATTCTCCAACTTAATCAATCGTCCCCGTTCGCAGGAATCCGGCCGGGGGCCTGTCGGCGTTGTGAACGGCAGCGTCATGCAAGCGTCAGAAAGCATCCCCCGATCCGCCGAACGCCGCAGGAAACCGCGATTGAGGCAGCGAGGGCCGCATTTGTCACACATGGTAACCGCCGTTCGAGCGGCTGTGGCTTGCGGCAGGCTGGACAGCGCTGGCCGGCTCTGCCAACCCGCGCAGATGAACGCTCCCGCCCCCAACAGCTACCGCAACCAGCCCGACGAGCGCGGCCATTTCGGCGAGTTCGGCGGGCGGTACGTCGCCGAAACGCTGATGCCGCTGATCCTCGAGCTCGAGCGCGAGTATCGCCGCGCCAAGGCCGATCCCGCCTTCGCGGCCGAATTCGACGATCTGCTCGAACATTACGTCGGCCGGCCCAGCCCGCTCTATTACGCACCGCGCCTGACCGAGGAACTGCGCAAGACCGCGCCCGAGGGCAAGGGCGCGCAAGTCTGGTTCAAGCGCGACGAGCTCAATCACACCGGCGCGCACAAGATCAACAACTGCGTCGGCCAGATCCTGCTCGCGATGCGCATGGGCAAGACGCGGATCATCGCCGAGACCGGCGCGGGCCAGCACGGGGTCGCCACCGCCACCGTCTGCGCGCGCTTTGGGCTGCCTTGCGTGATCTACATGGGCGCGGTGGACGTCGCGCGGCAGCAGCCCAACGTGTTCCGCATGAAGCTGCTCGGCGCCGAGGTGATCCCGGTCGAATCGGGCGCGAAGACGCTCAAGGACGCTATGAACGAGGCGCTGCGCGACTGGGTCGCGCACGTCCACGACACGTTCTACATCATCGGCACCGCCGCCGGTCCGCACCCGTACCCGGAGCTGGTCCGCGACTTCCAGAGCGTGATCGGCCGCGAGGCGCGCGCGCAGATGCTGGACCGCATCGGCCGCCTGCCCGATCTGCTGGTCGCCGCGATCGGCGGCGGATCGAACGCGATCGGACTGTTCCACCCGTTCCTCGACGATCCCAGCGTCAAGATGCTCGGCGTCGAGGCGGCGGGCCACGGGCTCGACAAGCTTCACGCCGCGAGCCTTGCGGGCGGGCGCCCGGGCATTCTCCATGGCAACAAGACCTACCTGCTTCAGGACGACGACGGTCAGATCCTCGAAGGCCATTCGATCAGCGCGGGTCTCGATTACCCAGGCATCGGCCCAGAGCACGCTTGGCTCAAGGAGAGCGGCCGTGTCGATTACACGTACGCAACCGACGTCGAGGCGCTCGATGCGTTCCAGCTGCTGTGCCGCACCGAGGGCATCATCCCCGCGCTCGAACCCAGCCATGCGATCGCCGCGGTCGAGCGGATTGCGCCGACGATGGACAGGGACGCGATCATCCTCGCCAACTTGTGCGGGCGCGGCGACAAGGACATCTTTTCCGTTGCCGAGCACCTGGGCGTAACCCTCTGAGCGCAGCGGACGGCGCGAGTACGACTGTCGCCGCAGCCTTGCGTGCCGCGGCGGAGGCACTGCGGAATACGTCCGACACCGCCCGGCTCGATGCCGAGCTCCTGATGGCGCACGCGCTGGACGCCACGCGCGACGAACTCCTGCTGCGGCGCATGCGGGATGCGGCGCCCGATGGTTTCTCGGCGTTGGTCGCGCGGCGCCTGGCGCACGAGCCCGTTGCCTACATCCTGGGGCAGCAGGAATTCTATGGCCTGACGTTCGAGGTCGGCCCCGCAGTGCTGATCCCCCGCGCCGACAGCGAGACGCTGGTTGCAGCAGCGCTTGCGGCACAGTCCGGCGCGCGGCGCGTGCTCGATTGCGGTACCGGCTCGGGCGCGCTGCTGCTGGCAGTACTCACGAATTTGCCCGAAGCGAGCGGGATCGGGATCGATCGGTCGGAAGCTGCGCTCGGCGTCGCGAGGCGCAATGCAGAGCGGATCGGCTTGGCGACGCGCGTGCAGATGCTCGCGGCGGACTGGACCGAACCTGGCTGGAACGCCTCGTTCGGTCCGCGCTTCGACCTGATCCTGGCGAACCCGCCATATGTTGAAGACGACGCCGCGCTGGACGAATCGGTGCGCGATTTCGAGCCGGCTGGCGCACTGTTCGCCGGGCCCGAGGGCCTCGATGCCTATCGATGCCTGATCCCGCAGCTTCCTGCGCTGCTGGAGCCGCATGGAACAGCCCTGCTTGAAATCGGCGCCGCGCAAGCGGCGGGCGTCAGCGCGATCGCCGCCTCCGCAGGGTTCGACTCGCAGCTGCATCACGATCTCGCCGGGCGGCCGCGCGTTCTGGCATTGTCACGAAATTCCTGATTTTTTGCTTGGCAAGCGCGCGCGGACCTCTTAACCCGAACGTGAACCAACCGACGGATGAATGCTTCCCGTTTTTGGTTTCGGCTCCGACATTTGCAGACGTATCCGGCGGATAGCTGGTCGTCAAAGCAGATGGCCTACCACGGAAGGTGTCGTGGACGACCAAGGACGAAAGCCGTGTCTCTATAGAGATCGCTGCCAGTCCGGGCATTGAGGAACTACCCTTGAATAACAATCGTGGGAATAACAACAACAATAGCAACAACAACAACCGTCGGCGCGGGCGCGGGAACAACCGCCCGAACGGCGGTGGTGGCGGCGGCGGGCAACAAGTCAACCGCATCGACAGCCGTGCGCGTGGAAATGCCCCGCAGTTGTTGGAGAAGTACCGCAAGATGGCGCTCGATGCGCATCTGAATGGCGATCGCGTCAATGAAGAGTATTATCTGCAGTTCGCAGATCATTACTTCCGCGTGTTGGCTGATGCGCGAGTCCGCTCGGAGGAAACCCGGCCGCGCCGCGACGAGCGTTGGGGTGAAAACGGTGAAAACGGCGGTGAGGGCGGCAGCGAATTCACCGAGGAGTCCGGCGAGTATAACGACGGTTACGATGAGCCCCGTAACGATCGTTTCGAACAACGGCCCGAGCGGCAGGAACGCCCCGAACGCCAGCAACAGCAGCCGCAGCAACAGCGTCAGGAGCGTCCCGAGCGCCAGGAGCGACAAGAGCGCCAGCCCCAGTTCGAGCCGAGGCGCGAGCCGGTCGCTGAACCCGCATCGGCGCCCGAGCCCGAAGTGCAAGCCGAGGACACTTCCGAAGTACGCAATCCGTTTGAGCCGGCGGAAAATCCCTTC